>JAPXLT010000101.1:0-14990 GCA_033809415.1 Lentisphaeria bacterium | reverse complement strand
GATTCGCGCAATTTGATTTTTAATTGGTATTAGGAATTGCTATGACTTCCCGGGGTTTTCCATGTTTCAATTCACATTTTCTATGCTTCCGTATGATTTCTTATGATTTTTCTTGAAATTCCGTTTTCCCGGCACTATGTTTTCGCCGTGGTTCAGAAATCATCCAGCCCCACCCACCCAGGGGGCACCCACCCTCAATAAGGTACGCGCGCGTGCGCGCACGAGGCGGAAAGGAGGGCACGCAGCGGGTATGGTGGACGGGATACCGATGCACCCCACACCCTGCACCCTGCACTTCACAACCGGGACGGTTGCGCCACTTTTTAAAGCGCATGCCATCCCATCCGCCTGAGCAACAACCCTATATAAAATTTTCGTGTTTTTTCGTGTGGTTCGTGGTTAAAAAATCCTTTTATTCGATAAGGAATCCGTAGGTCATACCGGCACGCGCTTTGAAAGTATCGCCGGATTTCAAGGTTTCCTTAAATGGTCCTGCAATGCCCCGGGCCTTGCGGCCAGTTGGAAGGACAAAGCTCTTATCGCCATTGGTTGAAGCATGGATGAACAGCACGTCATTCCCGATCCAATACTGATCCGTGTTGACAATGTCGCTGTAAATATGCACGCCTGCTTTTTCTAAGATCTTGGCATATAATGGCATTGGAATATTGGCAAGCGCAGTGAAATAATGCGTTGAATCGGCAAGTTTCTTGGCTACCATCATTGGCTGACCTGACTCATTTTTCCCGATTACAGTATCAAACCCGGAAACAGGCAGGAACAATGGCGCAATTTCATTGTTGTTTATGCAGGTTATACTTCCAAAATCGTCATTTGTCACCATTTCCGCCCGCGTTTTTTCCAGCGACATTTTTGTCTTTATTCCCAGGAAATCGGCACAATTCACGTCCGATGGTCCATGATCCGGATAGAACGCGCCTGCTGCATACAGCCATACTACTGTGGCTTTTTCCTTTTCGAAGCGTGCCAGTAGTTGTGCGCGCTGTACTTTGGTCAGCATCAACGCCGGCAGGACAACATAACATTTGAATGCTTGGAGATTAAGACTTTCATCAAGCAAATCGGTAATCGTCAGGCTTTTGAAAGGTACTGCCAACTCATTGAAATGCTTGAATACACATTCAGATGCAATGGTACTTGGGGTGTCCGCTGCGGGATACTGCGAATAATACGCGCTGTCCCTATCGCTGACAATCGCGACTTCGCAGGGAGTCGTCCCCTTTACCGGAGCAAGCGACAGATAAATTTTATTCAATTCCGTAATGGCCTTGTTCAGTGCTTTTTCATCAAACTGCTTATAGGCTAAATCGTACCAGTAATTGAGTGCGCCGGTTGCGGTAGCCATACCGAAAGAGCGGATAAATTGTCCGATATCGCAAAACGCTGTAGAAGGTGTTCCACAGTAGATTTTTCCGTTGGCAGATCCGACAATTGGCGCATAGGAGGTACGCACATCCTGCTCAACATAGACCATCTTGCCTCGCAGCAAATAGGTGTCCCAGACCTGCATCATAGCGCCAGGCTGGCCAGTTTTTCGAACCGTATAGCGTAATGGAGCATGCACAAAGTCCACATAGGGTGACATTGCGGTTTCAATGAATCCATTATGTCCATTTGACTGGATATTTCTGCGTGGATTCGCAATCATTTCCGCGAAATATCCATAATATGCTCCAGTCATCCATTTTCCATCCGTCTGCTCTTTAATGAATTTACCAAAGTGCATAATTGCTTCTGCCAGCGCCATGCTGCGGAATTCAAAATAATCTATGATCTGCTGGTCTTGCGGCATTTGCAGCAATGCTCCCACACTGCCTTTTCTGGCACATTCCGCAGATGGCATGGGTGCGTTATCGATCGTGACTCCTGGCATATTCCAGGCTTGAGCGAGCGCCTTGTCCGTTTTATATTTTGCCCTCAAGCGCTCTCGGAATGCTCGATAGTCAGCGGGGCTGTATCCGGCATAGGAGCGTTTACCTGTGGCATCAGCTGAAGTCCAGAACCATTCACCACAATTATTTTCAGTAAAGCTCATGCCCCAGACACGGTCGGCATAGCTGCTGGCTTTTATGTGGTCAATCAAAGCCTTGAACGGAATTTCAGCATCCGTGAGCCATTTTCTAGAACCGAGAGCCTGTTTATCCAGCCATAAATCACGTGGATTTCCATGTTCGTGGCGGCTTAAATCGTCTGGATTTTTAGCCAGCCACCATTCCGGCATCCAAGAATAAACATGCACTGCAAATACTGCATCTTTTTCCACCGTAAGGAGATTAGCGACCTGCATATCAAAGTCCGTAAAATCAAAACTGCCATCTTCTTTCCAGAAATCATCAAACTTGGCAGCAACCCGAAACGACCGGAAATTATTTTCGGCCATGTTTTTGATTCCGTCCAACAAATCTTTGCCCTTATAACAATTCGGGGCATGCCAAAAAACAGGGTTGATCATTTCATCATCCATCTTCAGCATCGGGCGCCCGCCTCCAGTGAACGTGGCTCGTCTTAATGGCGGAGGTGTGACTTTGCTGCGATCCAGTGTCATCAAAACCGGATTTCCCTGCAAGTTAACCATATCATCATTCAAGGATATCTTGAAAATCCCTTTTTCGACATGTGGGATTGGGTAATTGATGGTGATTGTTTCACCTAGTTTCCATTGGTCCATGGAAGGTGTGATGCGCAATGTAAATTCGCTTGTATTGCCATTTAAATCCTGTACTGCGAAGCGCAGACTGTTGCTGGCATCCGGCGGTAATTTTTCCACTTTAACGGTGAGTTTTCCTGGCTTTGATTCGACCAACTTCAACATTCCCCTTGGTCCTGCATAGCGATAAGCCATTCCGCCATACCAAGGTGGAATCGTGCTTTTCCCCAGTACGACGACAGGTTCGTTGGCGACAGGAATATGCGTATCGGTATTGCTCTCTTTTTCCAGCAGCCATCTTTCATCCGTATCGGCAAAAATTTCCTTGTTATCGAGCTTGACATAGACATCAGCCAGAAAACCACCCCATGAATCGATATTTTTAACACGGCAGGAAATGCGGTTTTTCCCGACCTTCAAATATTGTGTGATATCATGACGGGCCACCACTGTCCAGCGACTGGTGCGACCAACAAATTTACCGTTGACATAAACCAGGCAGCTATCATCGCCAACTGCGGCAATCGCAGCGAATTCCGGGGCTTCATCCAAATCAAGAATCCGTTCAAACCATAGACTTCGATCAATTGGTCCCGGGGCATTTTGACTCCAAATCCATTTGCCTCGCCAGGTAAGATTCGAGGCGGCGCCGGGAATGATATATTCCAATTGCTGGAGTACGGGGAAGCCTTGTCCGGCATCTAACACTTCCACCCTTGCTTCAATAAGCATTTCGGGCGCAATGAACAACACTTCCTTTTGCCCTGCCTCGAGAGTTACTTTCGAATCTGGAATTTCTTTCAACTCATAATCATAGAATCGCACTACAGCTCCGGGGGATGTTGCGCCTTCCCAGGCTAAACGGCATTTTGAACGCGGCAATAATCTATTGACGATGCTTTCCCTTCCAGGCTGTAACGCAGCCGCATCGCCGATGCAATTCAAGATATTATTGGCATGGAGGGACTTCATGCCAACCGTGGCAGGTTCGCCAATCCATTTCAGCTCCCAATTAGTAATAATACCTTTGCAGGCAGGGTCTTCTGAAACATTGAACAGATAGGTGTGATATTCACCATCCGGAATAGCAGCATGGGGCGTGATCTTTATCGTGGAGCGCTGCCCGTCCTTTTCAGTACAACAGGCAAAGGAATAATATCCTGGAGCATTCGTCTTCAGCGTAAACTCGATCTGCTTGATATCCGTTGCGTCCCACGCCAATTTTGATTGATAAAATATCGCGGGCACGCCGTCAGCAGTAATCGCCTCCAATGCCTCTGTTGATGGTAACTTCGTGGCTTTCTTCAGAAGAACCTCGCGGACGAGGGCAGCACCCTTCAACCGGCGTTTTTCCTTCGCCAGTTGAAGCTGGTATTTCAGGGCTTCATTCACCTCGCTGTAGCCCTTAATCGACTTCAAACCAATGGTGGCAGGCTCTCCAGTCCAGCGAATTTCCCAATTCGTCATTATGCCAGTCCATTTTGGATTGTCTTCAAGAATCAGGTTGTAGATATGGTATTCGCCATCGGCAACCACATCTGCAATCGGCACTCTGAAACCGGCAATTGTCCCATTGGTATTTGTATTGCAGGCAAAGGAATATGCCCCTTTGGCATTGGTTTTTAAGGTGAATTCAAGGTGCTTTATCTTTGCAGTGTCCCATTCCACTGCAGGTTGGTGAAAAGCCGCAAGAACATTCTCCGAAGTCGTTGCTTCAAGCCCAATGCTTGATGCGCTCTTGCTTGCTCTCGAAAGCTTGACCTTCTCGATAACTTCAGCATCACTCAAATGCAGAGTTTCTTCAGCAGAGATCGACAATGCAAGCAAGCACAAAATCGCCAGCATTAAGTTTTTCATGCATAATTCCTTATTTCTGGTTTTCTTATTCGTAAAATCTAAAAAAGGGTTTTAACCACACACGGACGGGGCACGGACGGGGCACGGACAGGACACGGACAGGACACGGACGGGACACGGACAGGACACGGACGGGACACGGACAGGACACGGACAGGACACGGACAGCTGATCGTCGGGTCGGCGATATTGGGATTAGCCCTGAAGGGGCGCGATATACCAGCCCAGGGCAACGCCCTGGGTTCGGATACCCACCCATTCCGCAAAGCCCTGTAAGGGCGCGACATAGGAACCAGCCACAGCGTAATTCCTAGCCAAAATCTTCACACAACAAGAAGTTGGGTGAAAGAATTGTAAAAAATAGGTTGTGGGCGGCAGCCCACCCCAAGCTTTTTCGTGTGGTTCGTGGTTAAAAAATCCTTTTTGGATGGAGGCGCCTACCATCTTGCGAGGAAGCTGCCAGCGGCACTGGAGAAAGGATAAGTTTTATAAGGGTTGTCAGTAGCGCTGAAATACCCTCTTCTTGTTGAGGTGTTCAGTTTAATAGCCTCGGCATGCCCATCGACAAAGGTGACATTGACAGCACCACTATGGCGGGGGTCTGGACAGCCGTTTTGATTGTTGCCACTTTCATAGGTATTAGTGAATTGAATATATCCTTCTTTTGGATTGTTCATTTGATAGGTATCCATGTGTAACAACTTCCTGCTTGGATTTTTAATGGCTGAGATTAAACCGTCTACACCATAATGATTTGCAAGATTCGAATGAGAGGTGATAAAAAGATTTTGACCGTAGACGAAATATCGGGTATAATCACTTCCGCCACTGGCAATGGAATTCCATGAATCGAATGTCGGTTTCCCCCATTTGATAATACTCCCGTAGCTTGTACCTGATTGTACCGGAAAAGCCGGACAGGCAAAAGCCTTCCCATATAAATTATACATGGAACCAAGTATCCGTGTCCAAGACACAAAAACACCATTTTGATTTTTCGTCAGAACCGGCAGCAGATGGTCATCATGATCATTCGTATAAAGAATCTGCGTGGTGGTAAGGGTCTTGATCATGTTCAAGCAAGTAATCCCACGCGCTTTCTCACGAGCCTTGTTTAACGCCGGAAGAAGCATCGATGCCAAAATCGCAATAATGGCAATAACTACCAGCAACTCAATTAAAGTAAACATATACCTGATAGACTTTTTCCTCATGGAAACCTCCTTTTTTGTTGTCTGAAAAACTCGTTTCATGGGTGCGTTTCCTGCATATTACTTATTATAATCCGTTTTGTGCCGGTGTCTTTAGTCTATCACGCCAAAAAAGGGAAAATGCTCATTCTTTGTCCTTGATTGTCAGCTTCACATTTTTCAGTTCAAAGAAATTTTTTGGTGGTTTGCTGTGGTCGTAATAGATGATTGCTGGGCGAAAGTGGCTGGCCTTTGCGGGAACACTGAGCTGTCCTCCAATGCATTTCCAGTCAGTTCCGCAGAAGTTGTACCATTTTGCATCGGGGCAGGGCAGATAGAATGACCCCTGATGATGCAGGCGAACTTTCGTGCCGACCGGGAATTCCGCATAGAGTTTTTTTTCAACGTGGACGCGCAGGAATTCCTGTTCCGGTTCGAAACTCAGAATTTTTGTCGAGACTTTCGAGTTGGGCAGATCGGATGCATCCGGCTGGATATCGAAAGCAACGGTCAACGCCCAGTGCTTATGCAATTTCCATTGCGGATTGACCTCGACTAACAGGCTGCTGTCTTCCATGTGCACCGGGGCAGCAAGGGTTGTTTCACTGTTCGGCATGGTTAAATAATGCCGGGAATGAATTTGTCGGTTCTGATCGTCATACACCACAGCGGCCAAGCAGATTCCGGGCAATTTGACATCGAGGGGATTGCGGATTTCGGCGGTCAACGTGTATTGCTTTCCCGTTTCCACCTTGACCGGATCGGCGGCAAAAAAATGCAGAATCCCTCTAGCCTGAAAGACACCCTGTTGAAACTGGACATTGTTGTTAGCCTGCCAGCTTTCAGGACAATCATAGAGAATTTCTTCAGCAGGCATTCTTATGCTTGCGGCGAATAACAACAGTAATGCTGAAAGGAACGTACAATTCTTCATAACTAGACCCCATCCAAAAAGGATTTTTTTAACAACGAAAAAACACGAAAAGGCACGAAAATTTTATTAGGGGTTGCTGCTTTGACGGATAAGATTGCACGCGGTTTAAAAAGTAGCGCAACCGTCCCGGTGGTGAAGGTGCCTTTAGTCTTTTCCTGCTGAATAACAGGGGGTGCAGGGGGCGTTTCCCGTCCGACCCGTCTGACCTGTCCGGCAGCTATCTCCCGCGCGCGTACCTTATCGAGGGTGGGTTGCCCCCTGGGTGGGTGGGGCTTGGAGATGTCTGAACCACTGCGAAAACATAGTGCCGGAAAAGCGGAATTTCAAGAAAAATCATAAGAAATCATACGGAATCATAGAAAATGTGACTTGAAACATGGAAAACCCCGGGAAGTCATAGCAATTCCTAAAGAGTTGTTCAAAAATTAAGGCAACAGTTCTGGAATTATTTTAAGCTGTTTTTCTCCTGTTCTGAAAGGAGCGTATGCCCATACTCGACTGACAGAACAAGAGAAAGGCAGCCAAAAGAAACCGGAAACGTAAACTCAGATAACTGAACATCGGGTTCAAAAAAAGCGAGCGTTATTTTTTCTTCATCTGATTACTAAGCAAGAATTTAAGTGTGGCGAAAAATTATATTGTTGAAATTCGACTTGTGAAAACACAATGGCACCCTCTAGCCGAAGGGCTGCACAATAATAACCCCCGGTGACCGAGCCCGGAGGGCGAGGGAACCGGGGATGGACGGCACCCAAGAACCAGCGCCCGGCGACACAAACGTAGTCTTGTCGAGAAGCCTTGAGCAACCGGAAGAGCCATTTCCACTTGTTGTTGCGCCCTCCGGGCGCGGTTTTTAGGGGAGTTCCCCACCCCGGGTTGCGTCGCGCTCCGCGCTTCCTCACCCGGGGTTATTTTTGTGTGGCGCTTCGCGCCGAAAAACCACCCGGATAAGTATCAGCGGGTCTTGAATGAATCATCTCAAAAACAAAAATAGTACCAGTGCAACTTCACAGAGATTCAGTTATTTGAAACTTAATTTTTTAACAGCTCCTAATCCTGGAAATCGGCGTCTATCTGCGTAATCTGCGGATAAAATGGGCGCGGAACCTTTTTTGGACACGGTTTAACTATTCTCCATTTTTAAGGCTGTTTTTCAATTTTCAGCAGGGCATAGCCATGCTGGGCAACCGATACAACGGGTTCGGCCAGTTCTTTGTCGGCGTAAAGATCGGTGATTTTGAGGCGGTCGTAGCCCAGTCCTGCCAGGTCCAGAGTTGCTGTGACTTCATCGCCAAGATTCCCGATCATCACCAGAGTCTGACCATCGGGCCGGACGACCGATGTCAGACGGACCCCCGATGCCTGGCAACGCACCGGCTGGGGTTCCTTCCCCCAGAATGGATAAATTTTGACTTCAGGGTTTCCGTAACCGAAGGTGAAAATAGTGTCTCTGGCATAGGCGTAATCCTTCTGACCGCGAATGACTCCCTGATCGCAATGATTCATCAGGGCATACCCAAACGAGATGGCAATCATCGTTTTAACCTCCTCCTCAGGAGTGATTCCCGCGATGGCACCCTTGGTGGAGACGATAACACGGGGAACAATGCCGGACTGGGTGCCGACGGTGTCAGCCAGGATATAGCTCTCCGGATAACGGTTCTGGTACAGCCCGCCGGCACTGCTGCGCTCCCAAGTGATGGTAGTCGAGCAGAAGGCGGTGACCGGCACACATTGGGCAGCAGTGGCATGCAACTCCACCCAGGGGCACCCGTACACCAGCTTGTTTTCTTGCAACAGCATCGTCGCGGTGCGCTTGCACAAGTCCCGCCAGGTGAACAGCGATCTGCCGCCATGAATTCCAGGCGGTGCGATTGATAGCATATTCTGATTATGGATAAAGGGGACTTTGCCGGGCTTGTAACGTACCCCGGCACCGATAACGGTGTTAAAGCCGCCACCCAGCGCAAAGCAATCGAAATTCATGCCGTCATAGCCCTGACGGGCTTCATTGCGCATCTCATACAACATTTTATCAATGTATTCCTTCGTATGGGTGGCAATATATTCGTTGGCGGCGTCATCGACCGGATAATCCCAGGGCAGCCATTCCGCCTTATACATCTCCGCTTCCGGCCAGCGGAAGGAATACAGCGCGGGATCGTGATACAGGAGAAAGTATTTTCTTCCATATTGACGGTGAGTGAACAGCTTGTGACGAAGAACGTGCAGATCCTGCATCGGCCAATTCTTTTTAATCCAATCGAGATTGCGGGCTAAATAAGCATCCGTGAAGGCTCTGCGTTCGGCTTTCGATGGCGGATTGTCGCGTGATTTCATCAGAAATTCGGTGTAACTGTAGTCGTTGTTGGGTACTGCCCCGATCGGATAATACATATCATCGGCGACATTGCCTCCGCCGTTCATGCCGGCATGGTCGGCACCCGCCGGCGGTGGATAATCATACATGAATTCGCCAATTTTGCGATATCCCTCCGGTTGAGGTTTTACCGGGGTTGCCTGCAAACCCATGACGATCTCGAACGGCTTTTCCCAGACAGTTGCCTGATTGACGATGTCAATGGTATAGGTGACAATATCGCCCTTGCGGCTGAGGCGCTGCGCCACCTGTTCCGGGTTCAGGGAGAAATTACGCTGATTGTCGATCATCCAGCACAGCCCCTTGTACTGCTCGCCGAACCAGAAGTAATTTTCCAGCTTGCCTTTGCGGGTCTGGACAGCCGGCAAAGTCAGAACGCCTTCGCCTGAAGGTACAGCCAAGCTTGGTGCAAAGGTGGCATGGCTGCCGACTTTGTCCAGCGTATTATATAGTGCAACATACTGATCCTGTAGGGGCAGCAGAAACTGGAAACTGCCTACTTTGACTTTACCCTCCGGGATGACTTTCAGAATGACTTTGCAAAAGCCGTCATAGTCGTATTCCTGGCGCAGTTCTAATTTGACCGGGCCACGGGAGACCGCGCTCTGCCAGATGACCCGGTCGGGCGCCTTCTCGATCAAGCGAATTTCACCCGGGGTAAAAGCTTCGCCTTCGAGCCGGAACTCGACCGGCGCCGCCAGGATGTTCTCCCCATCGGCATAGACGGCATCCCAGAGTGCGCCATTGAGTCTGTAGCCAGTGAGCAGGGCATGGACTTCTTTGTCCGCTTCGTTGACCGTCAGCGGCTTAAACGGGGGTATGATGACGCGCTCCTCTCCGATGCCTAGATTCTGCCAGGGGAACTTCCGTATGGCGAAGGTGCGCTCATGGGTGTAGACTTTGCCGTCTTCGGCAGTGGCTTCCATGGTGACTATGTATTCGCCGAGAGGCAGGTCCGGCAGGATGGTCGAGTCCTCGAAGTCCTCGAGCGGCCTGCCAAAGTCCGCATGTCGAAAGGTTTTCCAGACTTTGCCTGTGGCGCCTTTGACAGTGATATCCGTCTTGACGCAAGGCAGCTTGGCATTGAATACTGCGGCGACTCGGAGCAAATTGCCATAGGAGGGATAGAAGCCGGCGCAGAGATAGGGAAGGCCGAGTTCATCCTTCCAGACAGCAGTCCGCTTCGCCGCTCTGACATCCCAGAACATCGCCCGGGTGTAATAAACGGTTTTGCTGACCACATCCTCGACCAAGGAATAAAGCAGGCGCGGCTTGCCGGGGAATTGAGCCATCATATATAAATTGAATTCCTCGCTGGCGCCCGGAGCCACCCAGTATTTCATGCCAACGGGGCCAATGTTGATTTTACGCGCCTTGCCGATCAGATCCGGGTTTTCGATATCGAGTGTCGGGGCACCCTCGATGCCGACGACATAGCAGCCCGAGGCCAGATGAAATTCTGCGGAGGTGGAGTTTTCGCTGCGGTAGCTCCAGATATAGTTTCCGGTCGCTTCATATTCCCCGAATCCGAAACCATCGAAGCTGACGGCGGGTGCCTTTGCATCCGGGATGAAGGTGCCCAAAACGGCGTCGTTCTTCGGCTGATGCCAGAAGCCGGTCTCCGGCTGGCTGGACCAGTGCCGGGCCATCTGGAGACCCCATTTCTGATTGTCTTCAATGCCTTGGACATTCAATGCGGTCAACGGAATGGCCGCCTCGAGCGTCCAGCAGGTTCCGCGGTTGCTGGTCAGCAAATCCGGCGCAAAACTGCTGGCGGCCCTGACTCCGTCCGGCAGACTATCGAGGGAGGCGTCCGAATGGAAGCGGAAGCGCAGGGGTCGCTCCGCACCTGGCGGCAGCAGCGTCAGTTCGACCTGATCCTCCGGAGTCAGACGCTGCGGGGGGATCGGCATTTCGCTGGTGACGGAAAAGTAGAGACAATTCTTGTCGTACCCGAAGCGGAAATTATTTTTCCGTGCGGTCATCAGGCCGCTGATGTTTGAAATCCCGCCGAAGGTCGTCGAGGCGTGGCGCCACTCCTGGTCGGCGACCCGCCCATCGATCTGCGGGGCGTCGGGCATGGGCGGCAGGCGGATCAGCGTGAGCTCGGATACGGCGCCAGACGCATACAGGGCGAGGCAAAGACTCAGAATCAAAAAGACCTTTTGCATGGGATACCTCCATTGTTCCTGCATTAATAATCCGGGTAAGATGTGGTTGAAAAGCAACATTATCTTTTCAGAATCAGCAGGGCGTATTGTCCGATTGTTTCAGGGGAAATGTAAAATTCTCCATCCGTGATACGAAGGGGTTGCGCTTCCGGGCGGGATGGCGAAGTCAAATACCCTTCTGTCATTCCTTCCGCCTTGAAAATCCATTGTTCCTGCTCGAAAACATCGCTTCCTGTCACCAGATGAACCAGCATTCCATCCGGGGAAACAACTGGTCTGACCAATAAGGATGATGGGGCGTTAGTCACCTGCAAAGGATGTTTCAGCGTCAACAACTCTTGCACGTCAAATTGCTGCAAAGGCAGACGCGACGCAAACAAAGGTTTAGCACGTTTCATGCCGTCAAGACCGCGCAACCCAGTATCGCCGGTCGCAAGAATGCGGCAGGAAATTTTTTCGAAATCTAAATCGGGCAAGCAGACCGCATGTGGCAGAATCAATACATCAAAAGCATTCAGACGTTCGGGCGTCAACTCATATTCAGTAATGACCGCATAGGGAAGATGATTTTCACTGAGCGCTCGGCTCCAACCGTGAAATTCCGCCACGAACCCCCCATCCTGGAAAGTTTCTTCGGTGACGTCATTGATTTCACCCTTGTAAAGATCACGGGTTGCGGCAGAAAGCAATAAAGCGATTTTGGCTGCCGGACGGGTCGATTGAGCTAATAGTTCCCTGTACTGGTTTTCCCAGTCAAAATTCTTCTTCCATGCAGCCATATCCTCGTCATTATCGGTAAGGTTGTCTTCCGGTGAAAGACTTCGCTCCATCAGAGCTCTGCCGCAAATCCAAGGGCGTCCTGCATGGCTGACTTGCATGCCATAGAGAAAATCCACATGATGAGAATCCACTATGCCGAAAATAAAACAAGGGACATCCCAATAATTTTTTAAACCTTGATAAGCCGCACAGTTGATTGCTTCGACATGCATCTTCTTGCGCAAATCACGGGTACAGATTTCCGTAAACAGAATACTGGTTCCCCGCATTCGCTCGTCATTGTTTTCCCCGTAGACTTGACTTTGCAGGGAGTTGGGTTCATCGTTTTTACAGCCCAACAGCGGAAGGAAATCAATGGCACGGCGAAGACCCTCATAAAAATCGCCGGTTGAACGCAGCCGGAAACGGAGCCAATCAAGCCAGCGTGGATTTTCGTAATCCACCTCCGGCATCGGACCGCCGAACTGAGCCAGACAATGCGGGCAAACACACTGATAGGCGCTGGCTCGGAAATTGACTTCATCCGTCATCAAGCCATCGACCTTCGTTTCTTTGACCATTGCGCGTGTGAGATGATAATATTTCTCCCGGAAATCCGGGTTGTTGAAACACCACAGAAACCAACCGTCCCAACCTTCGATATATGCTTCTTTGCCGGTACGTCCGTCGATTGCCAGCATGGCGCGATCCTGCGCTGAAAAATCGTCAAGATTTGGTTCTGCAAAGGTGCATGTAGAGTGATAGATGACCTTCATGCCGTATTCATGTGCCAATTCCACGGCATGTGCAATATCCGCCCGGACTTGCGCACTGATGCCTAATTTTTCGTAAAGCATTAGCCTTCGCAAGCCTTCAATCAGCAGAGTGTCAAGACCACAGGCGCGCAATTTTTCCAGATTCTCCCGGATGATCTCGTCGGGCTGAATTCCGATATATACGGGGTCCATACAGGGTGCGGTCATGCTGCTTAAATTATTCAAACAGCGTTTGAACGACCAGTTTACAGCACGCATGGTTTGAGTCCAGTGCATCGTTATTTCTCCAACCTTAAACCCGTGAAGTAAAAGAACACATCGTCACTTTTATGGGCGAGGAACAGGGACAAGAATCGGCGGCAACTTTTTATAGTATATTCGTCAAACAAATAGTTTAAAGTGTTTAGGGCTCGATACCCCACAGTTCTTTCAAGTCCGCCACGGTTTCTTTTACCAGTTCCTGTCCGCCTTCGGGGCTGACCAGGTTGCAGTATTGGGTAGCGCTGTAGCCTTTTCCGGCGACTGCCCGTTCAGTGGCC
The DNA here is from genome assembly GCA_033809415.1 of Lentisphaeria bacterium. GTDB lineage: Bacteria > Verrucomicrobiota > Lentisphaeria > Oligosphaerales > Oligosphaeraceae > JAQVUB01. The sequence goes on along the minus strand of JAPXLT010000101.1, from coordinate 1,716 downwards.
AGATATGATCCGCCTCCGGAGCCAACTTCGGTGCCGGCTAATTGGATGATGAAAGTCTGCACTGCCGGACTCTGTGCCTGGATGCGATGCATGAAATCCATGTAGAGTTCGAAGCGATTGCTGGCAAATGCTATATCACCGATCCGGATGACGTGCATCTCCATCGGTAGCTTTGGTTCGTTATCCTGACTTTCATAACGCTCGATGACCTTTTTGCAACGGTTGCGTTGGCTGCAAAGTATGGAATTCTGCACCAGGCGCTCCTTGGCCGTCCCGGTGTCGGTGACAAATGGTTTTGCTTCGAGCGCTTCCAGATTTGCCTTTTCCTGCTCATAGATTTCTTTGCTGATCCGCCGTTTGGATAAATGCACGGTGCGTGTCTTATGGCGTATCACAACCTTGCTTCTGCGGTCTTGACTGGCCCAGTCGAGGACTTCGCTGAAAGCCGCCGTAATGCGATCGGCAATTTCCTGGCGTTGAGTCGTTCCTTTAAGCTTCAGGCGTCGCTGATGCGCCGCCTTGTAGTGCAAATTGATGGTTTCGAGGTCGCCGGCGGCGGCGCATTGGGGCAGAATGAAAATATCATCGCCATATTGTTGCCGTATGTTCTGTCTCACTTCATGCCAGTAATCTGCAGTCAAGTTCCAATCATGCATTGAACATTGCGAAGGGCAGGGGACATTGATCACCGCCCCAGTCAGTTTGCCTTCCAATGTATAAGTGAAAAGAAGATTGACATAGGGGTCTGCGCCGGCCTCGAAATGGCTGAATTGCGGATCATTGGTATTGCCGTACATCACAGCGTTTCCATTGACCATCAACCCGGGTCTCAGCACTGCGTCAGGACGCTTTGAAGTGTCGTCAAAATAGACCACACGCCGACTGCAGCTGGTTGTGGCATAGCCAAAACCCCAGGCCAGTTGCCCCGGTTTCCGCTGTTGCCATGCTTCGACAATAGCCTCTGCCGCCTGTGAAGCAAAAAACTCCTGATATTCAGCGCCGGGCATTCTGGGCAACTCACAGGGGAAGTCATCGTCTTCGGCAGGTCGCAGATCGCCTCCGGTATGTGCGTGAGTGGCGTTGAAGATCACTTTTTCCACCGGGAGATCAGGGGAAAGCGTGCGTACCTTAGCCCGAATGTCTTTGATATTGTGGGCGTAAATCCCCACTCCGTCCATGGACAAAAATATACCCGCATCGCTGCCGTTGTCGATGGCCAGCGCGGTCACCATGACAGGATCCTTGACACCCTCAGACAAACGAAGATAAAATTGACCATGGATTCCTACTGGCTGCGTGGTGGAAACATCACGCCGGCTCCAACCAATCAAAACTTGCTTCTCATCCATTGCATTCCCCCTTCAGATAGACCGTGGCTAAAAAGTAGCGCGACCGTCCCGGTTGCGATTTAAAGAGCGGCGCGACCGTCCCGGTTGCGATTGAAAGAGTGGCGCGACCGTCCCGGTTGCGATTGAAAGAGTGGCGCGACCGTCCCGGTTGCGATGCCTGAACTGTCGTAGGGTGCAGGGTGCGTTAGGGATATCCTTCGCCCGTCCGACTTGTCCGACCCGTCCGACTTGTCCGACCCGTCCGACCCGTCCGACCCGTCCGACCCGTCCGACCCGTCCGACCCGTCCGACCCGTCCGACGGGTGCACAGCGCTTTCGTGTTCTGTCTATCCTGCCCCCTGCCCCCTGCACCCTGCACCCTGTCCCC
>JAPXLT010000100.1:0-15010 GCA_033809415.1 Lentisphaeria bacterium | reverse complement strand
GGACACGGACGGGACACGGACGGGACACGGACGGGACACGGACGGGACACGGACGGGACACGGACGGGACACGGACGGGACACGGACGGGACACGGACGGGACACGGACGGGACACGGACAGGACACGGACGGCTGATCGGTTATGGAGACCAATAGGCTAAAGCTGCGAAACTGCGTGCTCCACCATCCGTCAGAGCAACAACCCCTATAAAATTTTCGTTTCTTTTTGTGTTTTTTCGTTGTTAAAAACGCTCGAACCAATATATTATTATCCCGGCGCAGTTGGATTTTCTCGGCCGCTGGAAAAGGCTTGTTTTTTGAATTCAAACTGAACGCCTTTTACCATGAGCAGTCAGGAGAAACCAATGCCCAAGCGCACGGATATTGAGAAAATAATGATTATTGGGTCGGGTCCGATCATCATCGGGCAGGCCTGCGAGTTTGATTATTCCGGAACGCAGGCCTGCAAGGCCTTGCGCAGTCTTGGCTATAAAATCATCCTGGCGAATTCCAATCCCGCGACGATTATGACCGATCCGGAAACCGCCGATATCACCTATATCGAGCCGCTGAATCTGCAGCGAATGACCGAAATCATTGAAAAAGAACGCCCGGATGCCCTGCTCCCCAACCTGGGGGGCCAGTCCGCTCTGAATCTGTCCTCCGAACTGGCGGAAGCTGGAGTTCTGGAGAAATATGGAGTCAAGGTGATTGGCGTGCAGCTCGATGCCATCAAGCGCGGGGAAGACCGCAATTCCTTCAAGGAAACCATGGAAAAGCTGGGCATCGACATGGCTCGCAGCAGAGTGGTCAACAACCTCCAGGATGCGGAGGCAGCAGCCAAGGAAATCGGCTTCCCCGTGGTCGTTCGTCCTGCTTATACCATGGGAGGAACCGGTGGCGGCTTCTGCTATAACATCGAGGAATTGCGTATGATTGCTCAGCGCGGTCTGCTGGCCAGCATGGTGCATCAGGTTTTGATCGAAGAATCCCTGCTGGGCTGGGAAGAACTCGAACTGGAAGTCGTCCGCGATACCAAAGGCCAGATGATCACTGTCTGTTTCATCGAGAATGTCGATGCGGTCGGAGTGCATACCGGAGATTCCTTCTGCACGGCGCCGATGCTGACCATCAGCAAGGAACTGCAACAGAGAATGCAGCGCTTTGCCCACATGATCGTTGAAGGGATTGGCGTGATTGGCGGCACCAACGTGCAGTTTGCGCACAATCCGGCAAATGGGCGTATCGTAGTCATCGAGATCAATCCGCGCACTTCGCGTTCCTCTGCCCTGGCATCCAAGGCCACCGGCTTCCCCATCGCCTATGTGTCAGCGCTGCTGGCCGCCGGCATTACGCTGGATGAATTACCCTACTGGCGTGATGGCAGCCTGGAAAAATACACGCCCTCGGGAGATTATGTAGTGGTTAAATTTCCGCGCTGGGCATTCGAGAAATTCAAGGGCGTCGAGGACAAGCTTGGCACTCAAATGCGCGCTGTCGGTGAGGTCATGAGCATTGGCAAGACCTATAAAGAAGCGTTTATGAAAGCCATACGCTCGCTCGAAGGCAGCACCCCCGGCCTGGGCTTTGTCAAAGGCTACCATAATCTGTCACTTCCTGAACTGATGGAGCGCCTGAACTTCCCAACCAGTCAAAGGCAATTTTTGCTCTATGAAGCGATTCGCAAGGGAGCAGACCTGAATGAATTGAAGAAGAAAACCGGAATCAAGACCTGGTTTTTGCAGCAGATGAAAGAACTGGTGGAATTGGAGAACGAAATCCTGCAGTACCATGACCATGTTCTGCCAGACGAACTGCTCGAACGTGCCAAAAAGGATGGTTTCTCGGATGCATATCTTGCCAAGCTCTTGAAAACACCAGAGGCGGTGATCCGGAGGCAGCGATTGTCGTTGGGCATCACGGCAGCCTGGGATCGCATCCCGGTCAGCGGTGTCGAGGATGCCTGTTACTATTATTCGAGCTACAACATCCCGGATCAGAAGCCTGTCAGCAGCAACCCGCGAAAAGTCATGGTGCTCGGCGGGGGCCCGATCCGTATCGGGCAGGGAATCGAATTTGACTACTGTTGCGTGCATGCCGCCAAAGCATTGCGCGAGATGGGCTTTGAAACCATCATGGTCAACTGCAACCCGGAAACCGTCTCCACGGATTATGACACCTCAGACAAACTCTACTTCGAGCCAGTCACCCTCGAAGATGTCATCAGCATCTATGAAAAGGAAAAACCCCTCGGCGTCATTGTTCAGTTCGGAGGGCAGACACCGCTGAATCTGGCCGCTGATCTGGAGCGCAACGGTGTGAAAATCCTGGGTACCACCCCCGCTACCATTGACATGGCTGAAGACCGTGACTTGTTCCGAAAAATGATGGAGAAAATGGGCATACCGATGCCGGAAAGCGGCATGGCCAGCACCCTCGATGAGGCTCTGGCAATCGCCGCCCGGATACAGTATCCGGTCATGGTGCGACCCTCCTTTGTCCTGGGTGGTCGGGGAATGGAAGTGGTTCGTGACGAGGAAATGCTGCGACGTTATGTGGCGGCAGCCGTCGATGTTACCCCGGAACGCCCGATCCTGATTGACCGTTTCCTGGAAAATGCAGTTGAGACGGAAGCGGATGCGATTTCCGACGGAAAAGATACCTTTGTTCCGTCCATCATGGAACAAATCGAACTGGCCGGCATTCATTCCGGGGATTCTGCCTGCGTCATTCCGCCAATCAGTTTATCTGACAAGCATACGGAAACGATTCGCAAATACACTTCGATGATTGCGAAGGAAATGAATGTCGTTGGTCTGATGAATATACAGTATGCGATCTGTGATGATATCGTCTATGTGCTGGAAGCCAATCCGCGCGCTTCCCGGACAGTTCCCCTGGTCTCGAAGGTCTGCGGCATCCCGATGGCCAAAATCGCCACACGCCTGATGATGGGAGAACGCCTTGCAGATATGAACCTGCAACACCGCCATATCCCGCATTTCGGGGTTAAGGAAGCCGTCTTTCCTTTCTCGATGTTGCCGGAAGTCGACCCAGTCCTCGGTCCGGAGATGCGTTCGACTGGCGAAGTCCTCGGCATGGCTGCAACCTTTGGCATGGCTTTCTTCAAAGCGGAAGAAGCAGCCAAGCCACCGTTGCCGGAAAGCGGCACGGTGCTGATCACCGTCAATCCGCTTGACCGTGATGGAATCCTGACCCCGGCAAGAAAATTTCACGAGTTGGGCTTCCGGATTCTAGCTACCGAAGGAACCTGTCATTTTCTGACGACACAGGGGGTTCCCGCTGAAATGATCGCCAAGATCAATGAAGGACGCCCGGATATCGTTGACGTCATCAAAAATGGCGAAATCCATCTGGTCATCAACACACCGATCGGAAAAGCCAGCGCCAAAGACGATTCCTATATCCGGAAACATGCCATCCGCTACGGAGTGCCATACATCACGACCGTTGCCGCCGCTGTGGCAACAGCCAACGGAATCGCTGCAAGAAAACAGGGACACGACACCATCAAATCCCTGCAAGAATACCACGCCGACATAAAATAACAGCAAACTGTCGGTTATGAACTACACCTGAAAACCGTAATGTAACATCCCCGTATGCTGAGCAATTACTCTTTCAAGGGCAGTCTTCCGGAAACAGCGAAGATTCTGGTGTCAAAATCAAATTTATGGGGATTGGCGAATTTGATGAGCTTGATCGTCTTTTCCGGATACGGGTTCACCCACTCGTATTGATAAAGAATCTGCGGTTGAAATTCTGCATTATAGCTGATATCCATATATCGTCCGAAAACGGTGCTTCCGGCTTGTGGCTGATAGTGGTAGAAGTAGATTTGATGGCTGAGGCGAATGGGGATTTCCACTTCCGACCAATCGTCATAGATGGCGGTATAGGTGGCGATCGGGTAAGCAATATGCCATTGCCGCCAATATGGTCGCGGCGGCTGATTGCGGCGATAATTCTCGCCCGGGAAAGCCGTATGAAGAAAGATCAGCGAGGCGTATTTCCCATTTGCAGGCACCAGCGTCACAGTCTCAGGCAGAACTCGGACACAATTCAGTTCCGCTTTCGATATTTCGGTTGAGACCCCCATAATGCTGCGTCTGCCTCCTTGTACTTCAGGCATGGCGCAATTGAACCCGACCAGTGGAATAGGCTCGATACAATGGGAAGCGGCAGGATTAGGCTGCTGGGCAGCCAGGCTCTCCTGTACAGTCAACAAACCACTGTTGAGGGAGTCGCTGATCGACCAATTGTGGCCGGAACTATGAAAGTTCCAAGCATAGTTTGCGCCGTGAAACCAATGACTATGATAAACAAAGGAATGGTTAACACGAAAAGCATATTCACGTCCAAACTGATACAGACTCGCCCCGAAACCGCTGACTCCCTCCTTGTAGGGGAATTCTTTCCAGCCGGTCACCGCCCCCCAGACTGGGAAGCCTTTGTCAGCAAAATATTTGACTGCGTTACCAACATTGGCCCAAACCATAATGGTAATGTCTTTGGGCAGCTTGTCCGTATTCAGGTGGTTGTTGAATCGTGCACCATTATGCATAGGATTGAGCATATCTTCGTACATTGCCATTTTCACCCCCCTGGCACGCAGAAACTCATACAGATGAAGATGAAAATTGAGGAATTTTGCTGCGTGATCCTCATCGGTTGGAAGTTCTCCCGCCATGCGATTATGCCACCATTCGTCTGAAAGTGGTGAAAAATATTCGCATTGGGTCGCGCGGATAAATTTATCAGCTACTGCGAAGTAATATTTTTCATAATCGGGATGCGCCACATTGCCCGTATTCTGCCAGCCTTTTTCACGAAAATCAGATCCCATGGGGAGAATCATGGTATCGTGACCTCCGGCCGCGACAGCAATGGTCAACTTGATAAAATGGTCTCGACAGAACTGCCCAAGACGACGAAGGTCCTTCTCGGTATAGTAGCGTTTTTCTGGTGACCAATTGAGATTGGGATGGATATCATCCAAGGGCAGCAGGGTTTCCAGGCCCTGCAAATGTAGGCTGTTCATTTTGTTGCCAACCATAAATGAATCTAAAAAATTCAGCAGGAAATCTACCGGGGCGGACTCCTTCAGGGGCATTCCGGCATGCGGCTTGATATTGTTTGGATGCCAAAGAGGTGCCAAGCGGGTCGGCAAGTCTGGCCAGTCGCGTACTTCGCAACATGGTGCCGGGGCATCTGCGCTGCAGCGCATATCCATCTTCAGAAGCTGTATAAAACTGACACAGCCATAGAACAATCCGGCTTCGTCAGCGCCGGTAATCAGCACCGAATCGGGTTTGACGCTGAGGCGGTAGCCCTCAGCTTTCAGGCCAGACGGGTCAATGGCCAGGCGAATGCCGCTGCCAGTGGTTTCCGTCTCATAGCGGCGACCGGTAAAGCCCAGTAACTTTTCGGCGAAGAGTCTGGCCGTCAGACATGTACGCTCACTGGCATTTTTGGGCAACAGCAGGCGGTGGTGTTTGGCGGCGGGAAAGCTGCCCTCGCCCCAAGTGCATTCCTTCGGGGTGGGAAACAATTGCTTCTGGTAGAATGGCTGCCGAATGGGTCTTCGATGGGTGAAATTGAGCGCGAAAGGTTTAATGTTGTCCCCCTTATGCACCACCAAAGTCAGAGTATATAGGCCATTCTGATTCTTCACCCCCGGCACCTGCAATTCCGGGGTCAAGCTCAGCTTCTCCCGACGAGTGGATTTATCAGGCGCGACCAGCAAGAACTCGACCGTACTGCCGGAAAGCTCCGGGCTATACTCCACCTCAACATACAGGGTGTCGCCAGGCTCCTCCAAAAAAATCTGCTTGAATTTCAGCTCGTCAGCGCCAAAAGACCGTTGATTGAAATATAATAATCCAAAGGTCCAAGGATGAATATTGCGGATGGTGGGTGCCCAGCAAACCGAGTTCAATTCGGACCGGTACCAATTCTGCACCAGCTGGAACGCCATCAGGCGTTCTTTTTCCGGCTCGAACGGAATGGCCTTCCAAGGAAAAGCGATATTCCAATTCAGAGTCGGAGATTGATAGCTGATGTCTTGCGTATGTTCGAGATTAAATTCATACTTGTTGCGGATGGCACAGGCTACCTCGCAATACTCACGGCGGTAATCCATAACACACCCTTTGGCGTTGATGACAAACTGTAAAAAACTCTCATTGTCCATCTGAGGAGAAAGGAAAACCTCGAGCGAGTCATCCTGCCAGACATCCCGATCAGGAGTGGTGATCTGAGCACGGGGCGATTCCGGGAAATGCGCCTGGGCACGTAAGCGCAAATGGTCACTCTCCCAATTCAGATGCGCAGAAAAGTTTTTTTCCGTACCATCATCGATTGCCAAACCTGGGCGGCGATGGAAAGCAATAAGTTGGCTATCCTGACCAGGCAGGAGTTCTTGGGTCTTCCAGACTTCGCCCAACTCGACCGGAATTTTTTTCGCCTCATTATTGACCTCCAAGATCAGTCTGGCACCGGTAATCGTAAAACGTAGCCCGGCCGCCGGACGGAATTGGAAGCCCTTCAGCAGGTTAAGATTGCGTTCGCCGCCGAAAGAATACTCGTGCTCCCCTTCCTTAAGGCGCAGAAAAGGCGGATATAACTTGCCCTCGGAAAACGAGGTGTATGCGATCAAGCGGGGGAAATCTTGCTTCTCGTAACGGATGCGAACGAGAAAATCCACCGGAATTAGTCCTTGCGCGGCAGCCTGCTGCAAAGCATCATCAAAAAAATCATCACGTGACATAATTTTGCCAAACGTCTTGCTGTCTGGCGCTCCGGCTTCTGCGATCACTGTGATTGCACCATCTCCAGACTCTTTGTTGACGATAATCCCCGTATCCGGCGGATTATAAACCGTGAACAACTCCTTCCCGTCTGCGCCAAACAGTGGCAAGTCGATCGTCGTATCTTGGGCAAATACGGAAACGCCACAGAGAAGGATCAGAAATAGCGCCATTTTACGCATGATTGTCTTCCTTTGGTTAATGATGAGATGAACAGATGGGTTGGAGATGCTTTTCCCCCAGTCTAGACAATAGTCACAAAAATTGGATCAATAATACTTCACACCATTCTGGTAATATCTTACACCATCCTTATGGACATACCAGAGGGGATCAACGCCGCAGTGTGAACTTGTCAATTTACGGGACTGCAACACCGCACCGTTCTTGACTGCGTAGTTGAACTTGTCACCATTATGACGATTGGCTATACGTGAAGCGCGGTTGACATCTAAATCAATAAAATTGGCACTACTACCGATTAGCGCAGCTTCTCTAAAGGTTGTACTATCCCAATAATCTATCAGCAACATCATATCGTTGTTATTGCGGTAGGGATGCACAGTGTCACAGATGCCCTTCATGCCAGGATCAAGAGCCAGTGAGACATACATATTCATGGCATAACCGCGTGAAGCTGTAGGGTAACTAGTATTCAGCACTCCGGTCGGACAATGAAAAAGCTTGGTTCGGAAAGAACCATAATAATAGCTATCATATTGATCCTCTGCTATGTTCATACCCAGATAAAGGACGCAAAGCTGCTTGGTCCAGGAAAATTTCGTACTATAGGTACACCGTGGGTAATATCCGTTGAAGTCATCCGTGTACATGGACATTAAAACATTGAGCTGACGCAGGTTGTTGCGGCAACCAATATCTTTCGCCTTGTCTCGGGCCTTGTTCAATGCCGGCAACAGCATCGAAGCCAAAATAGCAATAATTGCAATCACCACAAGCAATTCAATCAGAGTAAAAGTCGCCAGAAACATTGTCCGTGTGGGCTTTCTGTTACGGTTTAAAAAAATGTTTTGCACGATTTTTTTCCTTTCTGGTTGTTGTTTTCTGAGACAATCTTTTTTTTTGCACAAAATCCACATTCTCACATGCCACCAATGCGTTGGAGCGATAGAGTTTCTCATCCATGCGGTAAAGCACCTCATCCCCGTCTGCATGATGAAAAAGATAATTTTCCAGCAACACGGCGAGTGCGGCACTGCACGGCGGTGGGAACATTTCACTCAGATAAAGGTATCTGGCATTGTTTTCGGGGATGAACGCATTAAATTCGCCATTGCGGTTCCATTGATAATCCTCTGGGCGGATATCTTTACGCAGGGACAATGCACCGGCGGCATTGCAGTAATCCAGCTGAAAATCTCGTGATAAAAGGATTTTGATCAGCTTCCAGAAACGCTTTTTCTGATTCATATTCAGTCTGGGGTTCTGATAGCTGTCAAGATATTCGATATTGCAGGTACACAGTTGGCGCTGTTTTTGGTCTCGATATGGCAATACCTTCAATGGAGAAACGTTGATCTTGGCATAATCCCGATTCTGATTCTGAACGCTGATCCAACTGCCAAGATTAAACTGCAAAACGGAGCCATTGCAAAAAAACGAATGTTCCTCATCCAATTGACAATCTCGCATGATCTTCAGAAATAGACGTCCTGCCTGGCTGTTGAAAAAAGGCGCCTGGACAGGCACTTGGCTGGTATCCCATCCCGCATTGGCCTTGAGAAGTGCGATGATATGGGAACACGCCGAGAAACCCCAATATTCACTGATGTCCCATTGCATACTGTGAGGTGATATCCCTTTTTTGCAGCATGTATCCGAAAAGGTGGGGTACCAATCGAAACCGCCACATAAATCCTCAACTTGAAAACCTGTTTTGTGTAACAGCGCAGTGTTGACTCCCATTTGATAAGTAAACATGCTGAAAGGAAAAAATCCTGATACCGACATGAAGGACGGACTGTCAAAACAGGACAGGACTTCAGCATAGTCGGGAAATAAAAGAAAATTATTCTGATGAAAACGCGGATCTACACTGCCGGGACTGGGAGTCGAAATAACTGCCTGACAGTCACGTAAAATTTCCGCCATCCGTCCTGGCTGGCGTAATTCTCTGATGGAATGGAGACGGTAACGGATATTCAGCGCATGAGAAGATAAATATTTCTGCAGCAGCTTGTCCCAACGATAAAAAGGCAGGTCATGGTCGACCAGAAAAAAATCAACCAGCAAATCATCACTCCCCGCAATATAACTGCCCTTTCCGTTCTCGATATTGACGATACCTTCGCGCTGCAACTGAGCCATTGCCTTGTGGACAGTCGCATAACTGCACGAGAAAATCTCGGCCAATTGTGAATAAGTTGGCAACTTGGCACCAGGCTGAAACTGGGAAGCCAGGTCAGGGTCCTGTAAGTGTTTTCGTATCTGATCAATGATTCGCATGGAAAGCAAAGCCTTTTGTTCGACGATGCTATATATATAGCTTTGCAATAAAGTACACCATGCAAATGTGATTGTCAAATTAATATTTTATTTTTTTGTTTTTCGTTTGCCTTTTGTTTGTAGATTTCCGGTAATACCCCAGTCTTCTATAGTATAGGGGTTAGGGGAATGGGGTGCGTAGTGCGTTGCAGCAGGATCATTTCATTCATATTATCCACCTTTTTGATTAAACTATCCACAAATTCCTCGTTGATCTTTCAATTTGACAGTTATATAATATACATAGCCCCATCCAAAGGGTTTTTAACCACGGAAAGCACAAAAAAAACGGCGCATCGACAAATTTTCGTGCCTTTTCGTTGTTAAAAAATCTTTTTTTGCATACGGTCTACATATTTTCAGTTCAAAAATCGAAAGGGGTTCTGACATGAAACGTTCCGAAATCAACCGTTACATCAGCGATGCCTTGATTTTCTGGGAGGGTCTAGGCTTTCGAATGCCTCCTTTTGCAGATTCAGCGTTGCGGATTGGCAGCAGAGGGCAGCAAACTGCAAAGAAATTTTTGATCTACAATTGGGATGGGATGTCACCAGCTTCGGCAGCAGCGATTTTTTGCAGTGTGGCCTGCTCCTCTTTACCCTTCGTAACGGCATGGCAGGCTCTAAAGAATATCCTAAGCCCTATGCAGAAAAGATCATGATGGTGAGAGAAAAGCAAGTGACTCCCCGTCACTTTCATTGGCATAAGCGCGAGGATATAATCAACCGTGGCGGTGGCAACCTAGTCATTGAAATCAGCAAAGCCGATCCGGCAAATAACTGTCTCTGCGGCGGCGACTTCACCATCTGTGTCGACGGCATGAGACGGAGGATGGAATCGGGTGACAAGCTGATTCTGGCGCCGGGCGAAAGCGTCACCATGGAGAGTATCCATGCGCACCTCTTTTATGGTGAACCCGGAAGCGGGAATGTGATGGTTGGCGAAGTCTCAATGGTGAATGACGATACTTCGGACAACTGCTTTATCGATGGAGCGATCCGTTTTGATCCAGTCATCGAGGATGAAGAACCTAGCTATCTGCTTGCCTGCGAATACCGAAACTTCATTCGTTAGTGAAACCTTTACAAACGGTGGAAACAAATGCTCAATAAAAAACGAAAAGATTGTTTTCTTGGAATACACTTTGACTTTCATGCCATGCCTGGCGAAGAAGTCCCGGCAATCTACTGCCCGGAACTCTATGGCGCTATGCTTGATGCTGTCCATCCTGATTATGTTCAGTGTGATACCAAAGGACATGCCGGCCTGTCATCATATCCCAGCAAAGTCGGAAACCGGGCAAAATTAAAAGATGGCATCGACATCCTGCGGATGATGCGCGACGCCACTGCAAAACGCGGCATCCCGCTCTATGGCCACCATTCCGGACTTTATGACCGCAAAGCAGTTGAGCTGCATCCGGATTGGGCCGTCATAAATATCGATGGAGAGCCTGAAAAAGACATTGTTTCTGCATTTTCCCCTTACGTCGATGAGTTGCTTGTGCCACAGTTGCGGGAGCTTGCAGGGGAGTATCATCTTGATGGTGCCTGGATTGACGGTGACAGCTGGATGGCTCAAGTCGATTACAGCCACTGGGCCACCGATGCTTATAAAGAAAAATATTGTAAGGTGCCACCTCGTCCCGGTGATGCAGATTACGAAAACTACCGGGAGTTTTGCCGGGATGGTTTCCGCAGCTATGTTCGCCATTACATCGATACGATCAAAGCGGAGTTTCCGGAATTTCAGATCACCAGCAACTGGATCTTTTCCGCGATGATGCCGGAAAAGCTGGATGTCAACGTCGATTTCCTTTCAGGCGATTATGCTCCGGAGAATGCCCTCGAGAGTGCCCGCTTTCATGGGCGTGTTCTCGAGTGTCGGAACATTGCCTGGGACTTGATGGCCTGGGGGCAGCATGCCTTGCCCTGCTGCTGGAAAACTCGAAACCGCAACACCAAGGAACTGCAGCAGTATTGCCAGGAAGCATCGATGACCATCGCCATGGGCGGCGGATTCGAATTTTTCAATATTCATTACGGTTCCGGCGGGTTGATTCAGGAATGGGCAATCCCGATCTGGCGGAAAACAGCAGAATACTGCCGGGAACGCGAGGTCTGCTTCGGCTCCCGGATCATGCCGGAACTGGGTGTGCTTTTGCCGTGTGACCGTAATGCTGAGGAAAATACCCGGCTATATTGTAATGCACCGGGTGGGCTGGCTCTTGAAAAATGGATCAATGCTCTGCAGGATTGCCAATACTCCAGCAAAGTACTGCTGGAACACCATATTGTAGAACAGGAACTGTCGCAGTACCGGATCATTGTGATCCCCGCCGCAGAAAGAATTTGTGAGACGGCGCAAAAGGCTCTTTGCCAATATGTGAATGCCGGCGGCATTCTGCTGGTGGATACAGGCAGCGCACAATTTTTCGAAACGTTCGGGGGCTATTCGAGTTCGGCACCGGAAACAAAACTTATTTTTGTGGACAGCGGCAACGCACTGGCGGCAGGTGAAGTGGCTTGCAAAACATTCCAGACAAAAGAAGCCGAAGGATTTGGACGAATCTTCCCTAATAACTTCTATGCTGACGAGCATTCTTTTGCTGGATACATTCGACACACCGGCAAAGGATGCATCGGTATTTTGACCTTTGATTTTGGCAGTTTCTATGCCGATAACCGCAGCACTGCAATCCGGAAATTCCTGCAAAACACACTGGAGAAGCTTGGATATCGCCCGACGATCCGGGTTTCAGGGAGCAGTTTTGCCGATCTCACGGTGACCACAAAGGATGGAGAACTGCTGGTCAGCCTGATCAATACGGCAGGAGAACACAATGTGAAACCAGTGCGCAGTTATGGCGAAATTCCTCCCATCGGCCCGCTGACCGTCACCTTTGCCCCGGAGCTTGGAGTGAAGAGCATTCAGGCAATTCCCAGGAACCAGGAACTTGAACTAAAGCATAACGTCGATGGCAGTTGCACCATCACCATAGAGCGCATCGAAATCCACACGGTACTCAAAATCAAGCATAATAATTGAAAACGATAGGGCTGTTGCTTTGACCCTAAAAAAAGCAGCCAAAGCTGATTTTTTTCCTAATTCCTTTGTTTTCAAAGTTTTGTGAAATTCATGCCGTTCACCATGTTGGTGAACAGGGCGTCTTCAGTACTACTCCCTCAAAATCTTCTTTTTTGTGAATGATTTCCCCAAAAAACGATACGCAAGTTTCTGCTCTTGATGCTCTTTCTCATTTTTGAGAAACTTTTTTGAGTTTTTTTGATTTTTCGGTGATGGAAGAGGAAAGCCGGCTTCATGACGGCACTCCATATCGCCTCCGACGCAATTGCGTAAAGAGCCGGTCTTGGCGCACAAGAATTTCGCCAGAGCAATTCCTCCCGTCAAAGCAGCAACCCCTATAAAAATTTTCGTGCCTTTTCGTGTTTTTTCGTTGTTAAAAAACTGTTAAAAACAGTTAAAAACAAACTTTTATTTTTTTCCCAGAATCACTTGCAATCTTCGATTGTTGTGCATATATTAGCGTAAAAGCAAACAAACAGGTATACAATTCACTGAGAGGTTTCAGCAATGCACACCATCGGCAAAGGGAATGCGTCTCCGGCGGTCTACCGCAAGTTGCGCACTGTTCTTGCTGACAGGATCAGCTCCGGCGAATGGCGTCCTGGCGACCGTATTTCTCCGGAGGGTGTTCTTGCTGACACGTTCAAGGTATCCCGGACGACGATCCGCCGTGCGTTATCGGGACTCGAGCGCGATGGCATGATCCTGCGCTTTCCCGGAAAAGGGACTTTTGTCAATCACACGAATGTTCCGGCGAAAGAGCAGTTCCATGTCGGCATTGATTTTTTTACGAAACATAACGCCTCCCACAGTTATTATGGCGCCATAGCGGAAGGAATTCTTGACGAAGCCCGCCAGAATGACATTTCGGTGTTTCTGCTTCATCCCGAAGAATACGACCAGCAGCAGATGCGCACACCGGACGGTTATATTTTCGTGCATCGACCCAACCTCGAATTGCCGCTTTTCGGGGCAATTGCAAAAGGGATCATTCCCGCCATCGGCTTTAATTATGGAATCAACCGCCATGTCGGCCTGGTCGCCATTGACAACCAATGCGAAACGCAACGCGGGGTGGAATTCCTGATCGCCCGGGGACACCGCAAAATTGCGTATTATGGCAATCCGCCTATTACAAAGGTCAGTGCCGCGAGATATGCCGGCTGGCAAGAAGCCATGCAGACTGCTGGACTCGAATTTAACAAGCGCAATGTCCATTTTTACGATGCTGCCTCGAACCCGTTTGCTCAAGCAGAAACGTTCTTGCATGAGTCCGGCGTCACCGCGCTTTTTGTTTCCACAGCCGCTCTGCTGTCGCCCGTGCTGGCGGCCATGAATCGGCTCAAAATCTGCATGCCGGATGACATGCAGATTCTCTGCTTCGATGATCTGTCCCCCCTTGGCTTGGACTGGCCGGGAATCGCCTACATCAAAATGCCGCTGTATGAAATTGGACGGCGGATGCTCGATGCTCTCCGGCAAAAAATCATTCTTGGCGAACGAGCACCGGAGATCAATGAGAAATTCCAGGCGGAAATCGTTTGTTGCCCCCCTGCCCCGGAAAGCAGCTGATTTTTGAAGCACAGGCCTGTACCGTTTTTTTTTCAGAAAAAGAGTTTTTGCAGCCATCAAACAAAAGGAGATCGAAGGATGAAAAAGAATAGACATGCATCAAATGGAACGTCTTGTTTCACACTGATCGAACTGCTGGTCGTCATCGCTATTATTGCGATCCTGGCATCCATGCTTCTGCCTGCATTGCAGAAGGCACGGGGGACTGCGGGGGAAGCCAAATGCATTGGCAATATCAAGCAACTGGGCGTGCTAATGGTCATGTATCTGGATGATTCCGACGAATACTTCCCGGCACGATACGATTCGCCGGGTTCGGCTATCAATGATCCCCAGGACATGTGGTATGGAGAGGGGAAATTGAACGTCCCTGAAAAAGTGCTGCGCGGCTGCCCCGCCGCCATTGAAAACCCCAATGCCTCCGCCCTGCGCGGCAAAGTCCATTATGGAATGCTGGATGTCTCGATGAGGGGAGAACGGCATCGTTCCCCGAATTTGAACTACATCATCAATCCGCAGGATATGCTCATCTTCAGCGACAGCAGCAACCCTGCCGATTACAATGCATGGATCGGAGACTCTTCCGCCGGCTCAAGAACCCCATCTGGGCAAGTGGCATGGTATGTCGGCGCAGCTACTTCGGGTAACTTCACGCGCTTCCGTCATGGTGACCGTGCGGAATATATGACTTTCATAGGAGGCACCAAAACGACCCTTCCGCGCAAAAGCCGCAGCAAGGCATCCATCGCCTTCATGGATGGACATGGCGCATTCATGTCACCCTATGAAACTTATGAGAAAGCAACCAACAGCGATTGGACCGCGTTTAACTCCGCGCAACGCGCATTGTATTACAAGCACTTCCCGAATAAGATGCAGGCACCATAATCAACAACGGAATCTATTTTTAACCACGAACCACACGAACAGACTTGGCGTGGGCTGCCGCCCACAACCCACACGGACTTTACACGGACTTTACACGGACTTTACACGGACTTTACACGGACTTTAC
>JAPXLT010000099.1:919-15121 GCA_033809415.1 Lentisphaeria bacterium | reverse complement strand
GGTGAAGGGTGAAGGGTGAAGGGTGAAGGGTGAAGGGTGAAGGGTGAAGGGTGAAGGGTGAAGGGTGAAGGGTGAAGGGTGAAGGGGGCAGGGGGCAGGGGGCAGGGGGCGTGGTGCGTGGTGCGGGGTGCGGGGTGCGGGGGGGGAGCCGTCCGACCAGTCTGACTTGTCTGACCCGTCCGACTTGTCCGACTTGTCCGACCCGTCCGACCCGTCCGACAGAGCCTGCCCCCTGCCCCCTGCACCCTAGATCATTTTTGCTTTGTTTTTCCAGTTATTGCGGAAATGGTTGTTGGTTGGGCGCTGCTGGCTGGGTTTGACGATCAGGCTGTCATTTCCGGAGATCATCGAGAGCTGCTGATGCAATTCTTGGGTGTAGGACACACCGGTCTTTTCATTGTTGACGAAAACGAGATTTCCATTATCGCAGGCCAGGCAGAAGATGATCGGAATGTTGCCGGGATTTTCTGCGCAGACTTTCTGCAGAGCGGCCAGTTTTTCATCGGTGAACTGATCCTGCCGGACCTTCAGAAGCAGGCTGTCGGCAAAGATTTGAGGTGCCAGGCTCGCAGGGATGACACGGCTGGCAGTGATGGTGGCGGGCGCTTCCGGATCGCGTCGGGATACTTCCCCCTCGACAAAGACAACTTGACCGGGCTGCAACGCAGTCGGATAATTCTGCAAATTGTCCGCGTATTTATCGCTGAAAATCAATGCTTCGACCGTAGCTTCCCGACTTTCGAGCGTCAGAATGGCCCACGGGCGATTATCCTTCTTCGAGGTTTTCATGGCTACGGATGAGAGGTATGCCCCAACCCGCACCATGCTGCCTTCCGGCATTTGCGGGATGACGCTGAGGTCATCCAGCTGGAATTTATCGACGAGTTCCTGCTCTTCGGCAATCGGATGCCCGCTGACGTAAAAGCCGAGCAGCTCCTTTTCATAATTGAGGATTTCACCAATGCTCCACTCCGGCAAATCTAAAATCGGCAATTCGACCATTTTGCGGTCTTCGGGCGCGAGCATGTCGAACAGCGAACCTTGCCCGACTTTGCGGTCTTTCTGAGTCTGCTGGGCGATGGCTATGGCATCTTCACAGACAGCCAGAAGCTGAGAGCGGCGCAAACCAAAACAATCCAAAGCACCGGCCTTGATCAGATTCTCGAGGTTCTTCTTGCTGTTGTTCTCGACACGTTCACAGAAATCGGTCAAGTCCCGGAAACGTCCACCCTGCTGCCGGGCTTGGATAATGCCACTGACAGCAGCGGAGCCGACGCCCTTGACCGCAGCAAGACCAAAGCGGATATTATTCCCGTCCACCGAGAAGCTGCTGTCGCAGACATTGATGTCCGGCGGCAGGATTTTGATATTCATGGCGCGGCATTCTTTGAGGTAGAAGGCCAGTTTTTCGGCATTGCCAAGTTCGCTGCTGAGCACAGCCGCCATAAATTCGGCGGGGTAATTGGCTTTCAGCCAGGCGGTGCGGTAGGAGACCAACCCGTATGCCGCGCTGTGCGATTTGTTGAAACCATACCCGGCGAATTTCAGAATTTTTTCCCAGATATTCTGGATGACATCATCCTTGAGTCCATTTGCGCTGCAGCCCTCCTGGAACTTGGCGAATTGTTCGAGCATGACTTCGACTTTTTTCTTACCCATGGCCCGTCGCAAAATATCGGCATTTCCAAGGGAGAATCCGGCAACGGCCTGAACTACCTGCATGACCTGCTCCTGGTAGAGCATGATGCCATAGGTTTCCTCGAGAATGGGCTTCATCGCAGGAACATCATAATCCACCGGAATCGCGCCAGTTTTGCGCCCGATGAATTCATCGAGGAACTGCATCGGGCCGGGACGGTACAGGGCAATCAAGGCAATGATATCCTCGAGGCGGCTTACACCAAATCTCCGGCAGAGACTCTGCATTCCGGCGGATTCGAGCTGGAAAACGGCAATCGTATTGCCTTGATTCAGCAGGTCAAAGGTGGCTTTATCATCAATCGGAATGTCATTGCTGTTGATGTGCTTGCCGGTATTTTTTTCGATGAGATCGAGGGCATCCTGGATGATCGTCAGCGTCTTCAGACCGAGAAAGTCCATTTTCAGCAGTCCGAGCGCTTCGCAAGGAATTGCGGAGAACTGCGTGATCGGCTCGTCGCCGGCGCCTTTGGCGATAGGCACTACATCTGCGACTGGGCGGTCGCAGATAATTACGCCGGCAGCATGAATGCTCAAATTCCGGTTCATGCCCTCGAGGATGGTGGCATATTTCCAGAGTTCCTGCACCCAGGGCGTAGTATCGAGAAGTTCTTGCAGTTCCTTGCAGGGCGGCAAGTTGTTTTCCGGGTCGCCCTCCAATGCCTTTTTCAGGGTCATTTTCGGGTCAGCGGGAATGAGTTTGCAGATGCGGTTTCCTTCTTCGACGCTGCGTCCCATCGCCCGGGCGACATCCTTGATCACCGCCTTCGCTTTCAAAGTGCCGAAGGTGCCGATCTGCACCACGTTTTCCGCACCGTATTTTTTGCGGACGTATTCAATGACCTCGTAGCGTCTTCTTTCACAGAGGTCGATATCGAAATCCGGGGGGCTGACACGGTCGGGATTGAGGAAACGCTCGAAGAGGAGGCCGTAGCGCAACGGGTCGATATGGGTAATTCCCAGCAAATAGGCCACGATGCTGCCGGCACCACTGCCGCGTCCCGGTCCAAGCGGGATGCCTACTTCGGCTGCATAGCGCAAGAAATCCCAGACGACAAGAAAATAACTGGTGAAGCCAGTCTGCTGAATGATCTTCAGCTCATAATCCATGCGGTCGATTTTCGCCTGTTCCTCTGGCTTCAGCTTAGGGGCATTGGGATCGAAGTTGTAGCGCCATTGTATTCCCTTGAGGCATTGCTCGCGGAGATATTGCTCGCGGGTCATCCCTTCGGGTACCGGATATTCCGGGTAGTGGTTGGCCTTGTCTTCATCAACCGTGGGCAAGTGGACATTGCAACGCTCCGCGATTTTCACCGTGTTGCTGACCGCTTCCGGAATATCCGGGAAGAGGGCGGCCATTTCTTCCGGGCTTTTAAAATAGAATTCGGAATTTTCGAAGCGGAAGCGCTTTTCGTCGGTGATGGTGGTTTGCGTTCCGATGCAGAGGAAGAGGTCATGCGCCTCGGCATATTCTTTGAGTAGGTAGTGCGAGTCGTTGGTCACTACCATGCCGATGCCGTGCTTTCTGGCCAACGCAATCAGTTTGGGGTTGACGGATTTCTGCTCCTCGAGTCCGTGATCCTGCAACTCGATGAAGAAATTTTCCTTGCCGAAGATATCGATGTATTGCATCAGGGTCGCTTCGGCATCTTCATCGCGGTTGCGCAGCAGCAAGGACGGGATTTCGCCTCCGAGGCAGGCGCTCAAGGCAATGATTCCCTCGTGGTATTTTTGCAGCAGCTCCTTGTCAACCCGGGGTTTATAGTAGAATCCCCTCAGCCAGGCTTCTTCATTGAGATGGCAAAGGTTGACATAGCCTTGATAGTTTTCGGCCAGGCAGACGAGATGATAGCCCTGATAGTGCGGCAGAGACTGATCCTTGATCAGGCAGGAATCCGGAGCTACATAGAACTCGCAGCCTAAAATGGGCTTGATTCCTTTCTTTCGGGCAACCTGAATGATCTCATAACAGGCCGACATGTTGCCATGGTCGGTGACCGCCACCGCCGGCATTCCAAACTTGACCGCCTGATCTACGATATCGGGACAACGCTGCGCCCCATCGAGCATACTGTAATCGGTGTGAACGTGAAGATGAACAAAAGGGATAGACATAGGGTAGTTAGGGTGCGTGGTGCAGGGTGCGGGGTGCGGGGTGCAGGGGGACTGTGTCTTGTCCACTTCGTCCACCCTGTCCACCCTGTCCACAGTATCTGATATTTTATTTATTGAAAGCGGCGTCGAATGCCGTATCGGACGGCGAGAAGTCGATCGAGCGCACGAAGGCACTGGCGTCTGCCGCGCCATATTCGCGTTCCATGCCGCAGTCTTCCCATTCGACCGAGAGCGGGCCGGTGTAGCCGATGCGGTTCAGCTCGCGGATGATTTCTTCAAAGTCGACATCGCCATGTCCGGGGCTGCGGAAATCCCAGCCGCGGTTGGGCTGCCCGAAATTGATATGGGAGGAGAGTAGTCCGGTGCGCCCATCGAGGGTGGTTTTGGCGTCTTTGATATGGACGTGATAAATGCGGTCGGGGAAAGCTTTAATGAATTCGACGGGATCCATTCCCTGCCAGATCAGGTGGCTCGGATCGAAGTTGAAGCCGAATGCAGGACGGTTATCGAGAGCCTCGAGGGCGCGTTTTGCACTGAAGATATCGAAAGCGATTTCGGTGGGATGGACCTCGAGCGCGAAACGGATGCCGTACTTGTCAAATTCATCAAGGATGGGATTCCAGATTTTGGCGAAATACTTGAAGCCGTCATCAATCATTTTGTCGGATGCCGGCGGAAAGCTGTACAGCATGTGCCAGATCGGGGAGCCGGTGAAGCCATTGACGACTTTGACACCCATGTTGTGCGCTGCCTTGGCGGCAAGCTTCATCGACCGAATGGCCCAGGCGCGTTTCTTTTCGGCATTGTCATTGCAATCGGCAGGAAGGCTGCCGAAACCGTTGGAGCGTGCATCGTCGTTGGGGTCGCAGGTCAGTTGCCCGGCAAGATGGTTGCTGATCGCCCAGCAGCCCAGACCGGCTTTCTCCAGAATGGCTCTCTGCCCCTGGCAGTATTTGCTGCTCTCGGCCGCTTTTTCCACGTCGAAATGATCGCCCCAGCAAGCCAGCTCGAGACCGTCATAGCCAAGGCTTTTCATCTTGGGGGCAAGCTCAACCAAGGGAAGGTCTGCCCATTGACCGGTAAAAATAGTGACTGGATGTGCCATGTTCTCTTTCCTCCTGTTCGAATTCCTGACAAATATAAGGGGAATAACTGCCTCTCAGGGCATATTAGTTATTGTATTCATTCCGGCAAACTTGTCAAGCCAATACAAAGCTTTTTTTTCGCATTCTACAGCAGCCTGGCACCCATAACATCATTTTTAACAACGAAATACACGAAAAGACACGAAATTTTTTTATAGGGGTTGCTGCTTCGACGGATGGAATGGCACGCGAATTTGTGATCTGGTCTATTGGTTTCTCCGACTGATCAGTCGGATCGGATGGATCGGACGGATCAAGTAGATCGGTCGGATCGGACGGAGAAAAAAGATAGGAATTGGCGGTACCTTAAAAGTACGAAATTTTCGTGCCTTTTCATGCTTTTTCGTGGTTAAAAAAGTCTTAAGTAATTCATGTCCAACCAAGACGGCGGCGGTCAGTCACTGTGAATCGTTCATCCAGATATCGGGCAATTGCCCCCGCCAAGATTTCCTCCGCCTCATCGCGATCATACCCCAGCAGCATGCTGAGGTCGTTTGCACAGGTACGCAGTACTTGAGTAATGGCATTCCTGCAGTCGCCATAGCTAGACCCACTCATACATGGTTCGTTTGCAAAGACATCCTTCATGACATCGGCGACTTCTGAGACCTTCATAAGCGCCCCCTCGCGAACCATGTGCACAAGGACTGCGTTGAAGAAACCATCGCCAAAACGCGTCTCGACTGTACGCAGACGGCTCTTCAGCATAAGCGCAAATCGTTTTTGCTCGTCCGCCAAAGATATGGAGCGATATCCCCGCTTCACCAAGGCCAAATTCAGCTCATCATCCCATAAATACTCTTGCGGTGGCTGCCGATCACCATTGATCGTCAGGCTTACAACGAGTTTTGCAGGCCTGTACCCGAGAAGGTCCTTAGACCTGTCTACCTCGACCGAAACAGAGTCCGGTTTCTTCTCGTCTATGTACCGAAGAAGAGGATAACTCGACTGCTGCTCTTCTTCACTAAATATTGAATCAAAACTGAGCATTTCAGGTATCTCCAACATTATGGGGCTGTTCTATTTTTCATCAGCGCAGATAAAACAAAAAGTGCGGAGTTCTTACAGGCAACTGGGCGCGACTCCTTGATCACTTGATCTCGGTTTTCGTCCCCGAAATCAGAGATGCCTTTAACTACACACCATAGTGGATCATTCATAGGTGACACAGACAACAGACCAACACCCTCCATCTCGCCCCCAACAACACCATCCTCAGCTTGTGGAACGCCTGTTACCAATTCTCTGATGAATTTGCGGCTAAACACTCGTGCTCCACCACTAAGCACGTCTCCAAAAAAGACCTGGTAACCGCGCTTTTCGTCCGTCGTTGATTCTTTGGCTTTTTCAAACATCTTAACCAGGGATTGCTTGGCCGCATGTCGTGTAGCACGGCTGTAATTCACTGTATACTTATCGCTATTACCAACGGCTCTTGCGGCTCTCTTCTGTAGGCGTGGTCCTGCATCTGCCGCCTCTGTTTCAGGACAAGGCGGGCAACCCTCCTCAGACTCCCCTATCATGCGCTCGATAGGTGGCATTGTAACTGCTCTGACTTCCCTCGAGTCGTATGGGATCAGCGAAGTTGATGCCAATACATCGCCAAGTTTCTGCGTCAATGGATCAATCCCGAAAGCCATCCCTACTTGGATGATTGCTGTTGCACCTGTGATCGTGCGGTAGTAGATAGCCCTCGATGCAGACCCTCCGTAACTAAATGGCCCCATCGCGGTTCTGAGTGCATTGACGCGAACGTTTCCTACATGACCAAGGGAGAAATATTCCACATTTTCCCCGTGCGGACCGACTGTGCATCGCTTGTCGAACATGATCCCAAGTTCCCTTGCCGCTTCTTTGAGCATATCATACTCACTTGGGGTCGCGAATAGAATGAGAACATCGCAGCGAAAGTAGTTATTTTCGTGCGCAGATATTGTTTTCTGACATTCTGTGTTCATCGAATCCTCGCTTCCTGAATTTCTTGGGCACACGGATAAAGATAGTCTTTTTTCAAGACCTTTTCAAGACCTTTTCAAGCAGAATCATAAGAAGTCATACAGAAACATAGGGATTCCTGTAAAATCATAGCAATTCCTAATCCTGGAATCTGCGCTCATCTGCGTAATCTGCGGACAGAATGTACTCGGAACCCTTTTTGGACGCGGTCTACTTAGCCCCCATCCAAAAAGGATTTTTAACCACGAACCATACGAAAAGACTTGGCTCGGACTGATCGCCCGCAATCCACACGGACGGGACACGGACTTTACACGGACTTTACACGGACGCTAGATCAGCCGAACCGGTGATATTAGGATTAGCCCTGAAGGGGCGTGACATACCAGCCCAGGGCAACGCCCTGGGTCATGGATCACACCATCGGCAAAGCCCTGTAAGGGCGCGACATAATTCCCTATTCAAAATTACCAATAATTCAATACCGAAGCAATCTTTGACGCAGTTTATCGAGTGCGGGTTCAAGAAGACTGCGGGGCATTCCAATTGCGAGGCGGAAGTGGTGCTGTAACCCGGTATAGCTGGCGATTTTGTATGTATCGTAATAGTGTCCTGGATCGGCAGAAATTCCTGCTTCTGCAAGCAAGGAGGTTAACTCGGCAGTATTGAGTTGCAGTTTTCGGCAATCTACCCACAGCAAAAAAGACGCTTCCGGACGGTGAAAGCTCACCGGCAGACCGGATAAATATTCAGTTGCCAGATCAATGTTTTTTTCCAAATAAAGTAACATTTCATCCAAATAGCGTTCCCCGAAAGTGTAAGCCGCTGTTTGTGCGATTAATGAGAATAATGGCGGGCGCCCGCATTCATGGCCGAATTCATAAAATTTGGCTCGTATTTTCGCGCGCATCTCGCCATCTGCAATCACTGCGGAACCAATATGGCAACCTCCCAGGTTGAATGTTTTCGAGGGCGAAAAGACGCTTATTACTCTTTCTGCCATTCCCGGAAGAGTCCCCGGCGACACATGGGAATGTCCTCGAAGAGTCAGATCACGGTGTATCTCATCGGAAATCATAATTGCATCATATTTTTTTACCAGTTCTGCCAAGGGTAAAAGTTCATCCATACGCCATACTCTGCCGGTGGGGTTGTGGGGAGCACACAGCATTATTATTTTGGCGCCGGAAATAAAGTGTTTTTCCAAATCGGCCAAATCAAAGGTATAATTGCCTGATTCATCAATTTTCAGCCAGCTTTCACAAGCGATACGCCCCTGCATGGAAGCACTTTTGATTGAGGGTGTATGCAATGGTAATATTACTACGACTTTGTCCCCCGGTTCAGTTAAAGCATACATGCTGCAACGCATGGTATTCAGGACTCCGCATGTCGGCAGCAAATGTTCCCGCGGTATATTGGTATTGTGCCTTTTTCGAACCCAGTTTATAATAGCCTCGTAATCTTCGTCTGTCATCATGGTATAAGCATAGTTGCCGATTTGGGCGCGCCTGCATATTGCCGCTGTCATTTCCGGGGGTGGGGCAAATTCCATATCGGCAACAGTCATCGGCAGAATATTTTCCGGAACGCCCAGATATTTACAGGCACCGATGCCGCGCCGGTTGATGATTTGGTCAAAATCATACATTTTAACATTCCTTTTTTGTTCACAGCTGTCCCGTAACTTGATGGAGAATTTGTAAAAAATCGGATATCTGACCGAACCCGCCCGACCGTCTACCGTTGTTCATTCTGTGTAGAACAAGGGGCGAAACCATAGTGCTTCTCCCAGTTCGCCTCCAGGCGGTGAAGACAAAGCATCATCGAGCGGCTGGCTAAGTTCTTGATTTTGGAAAGTTTGGAACACCTCCTACTGTTTTTTTGCTCTGTACCGCATGATGTTTTTTCTGATTGGCAGCATTATTTTCCCGGTCTGCGTTTTCAATGCCTCGCTGCCGACCACCTTGCCTTGCCCGTCTATCAGCTCGATAGTCTCGCCGGGCGCGAAAGGCAAAAATGCCAAATCGACTTCGATGGTTTCCTCGCTGACAAATGGCAGGGGGATGACATTAACGCAGTCATCTTCCCAGTTGACTGCATAGGCATTAATCGCATTGGCGCCCGGGAAAGTGGTTTTTACACCGTTGCCGTTAAAAAATAGATATTCGGGTCCGAAAGAATAATCCACTCTTCTTTCATCCTGCATAGCCGAATAAGTCATGACTTGATCCTTGAGCATGGCGCAGTATCCATATACGGGCAGGCGCTTTGCTTCGCCCGCGCAATTGATCAACCATTCTTTCCCGCTATTGCCGTTCACCCACGCTTCAAGCCCATTTGCATACTTCAAGTAGACTTGATTGCTTTCAGTCGCCCCTGCGGCAATGGCTTCTGCGGCATTTAACAGCTGACCATTGTGATAATATAAAATCTCTTCTATTTTTATGCCGGCATAAAACAGCTGCAGCTGCTTCATTATGTAGTACGATTTGAATGTCGGAAAGGTAATTTTCTTGCTTGGCTTGCCGATCCCGAAATCAAAAAGATGCCCGATAACGCCGTTGACGATCTGGCCGGACAGGAAACGGTCCAAAAGCTCTGGCTTACTGTTGGAGAAGAAGAAGTTCGAAAGATGTGTGCCGGTATCATTGCTCAGGTTATGTATGCGGCGCAATTGGAACTCCGGGAAGTAGGCTTCGCCCGGCGAACCAGGCTGCGCATAGCTGTCGCAGTATCCTGCCAGCGGCCATTGCATGATCCCTTCCGACAAGGGCACCTCAAACACTTCGCGCTCCAGGATCAGGCAGGCGGCCAGCACCCTTAGGGCGGGCGAAAACTTGCCGGCTTCCGGCACCCTGGCATCATAGTCCGTAAATGCCCAGGGTGCCCTGCAGGTATACTGATCCGGATAGCTGCATTTGAGATCAAATTTTTCTTTCAGTATCGGATTAATTCTGCGTTGCGCCTCCAACATATAGGTATGCTTGTACATTTTACAGCCGCCGGAGCCATAGCGCCAGTTGCCGTCGCTATCCTGGGTGACCTTGTCCACATCGAACTCATCTGGCATGAGGGGCGATATCAATGTGAAGTTCGTGTACAATCCCATGCGATATCCCAAGTCGTTTTGCGCCTTGGCAAAATATGTGCGCGCCGCCTCATCGCCGCCGATGGCCGGCTCGATATCTGTTACCAGTGACATTGATTCTCCCCGTCTTTTCGGCGAATACTGCCTATACAGGCTGCCATGGTCCCTGACCATCAGGTTTCTTAAGCCGTAGCCATGCAGCCTTTCCAATGAGCTATAAGCCTCTTCAAAGTATTTCGGATAAGGCATGACATCGTACCACATCTTGCTGACCCAGAGGCCATTTTTCGTGATCGGCATGGTGGGGTTTGGCGGATTTGCGATGGTTGGCAGCACCTCCGCGAATTTGCTGCTTAAATTAAGGAACAGCTTCTCTCCCACCGGGTTTCGCCTCCCGTTGGTCAGTGGCAAGTAAAGGCTGCCGCCATTGATTTTCGCTGTGTCCCCTTCCAGGGCGCGCAAGCCACCCGTGAGGGCGGAGGCCTCACTGCTATATATATCCACGAAGGCGGAAAACAACATTCCCCCATCATATAAAACAGCCGGGTCTTCGCTTCCCTTGCCGCGCATGACGAAATAAGGAACGGCTTGCAGGATCGGGTTGTCCAAGCCGGCAGCCCGCCCGAAGGAGACCTTTTCAATTACGCCTTCACTGCTGTTCAACTCAATCTGCATGGACTTCTGCTTGGCAGTCAGCTTCATTTCGGTTCGGGTCAATTCCTGTCCTGCCCGGTGCCAGGACCAGCGCGTATGGACACTGCCGCCCTCGAGCTTGGCTTCAATCAGCCTTGCCGCGGGCTGCCCATCGCCGACAAAAACGAAACCGCCATCTTGACAGGGCTGAAAACGCTTGCCCTTGAATACGGCCTGCAAATCATGCAGCTGCCCGGTTTTGGGGCTGTATATCCAAGTGATGCTGTCGGCGCCGTCATTTGACGTGAAGTAATAGGCGTCCGCCTCCTGGCGCACTGTGATGAGACAGCGGTTGGCGCCCTCCAGGGCCGGCAGCATGCCGTCCGGACTGGTCGGTGCGCCTATGTCTGACCAGGACGGCACCTCCATGCCCGGCGGCATGCTTTCGCTGCGCTTGTAAAACGCCAGGTTGTCAAAGAACATGGTTGTCGGTCTGTTGCCCTCGAAGTCCCTGATGTAAAACCCCAGGAACCTTGCATTTTTCTTGAATGCCTTTCCCAAATGCAGGTCTGCCGTGGACCAGCCCGACCAGAAAATGAAGGGTTGCTCGGCGCTTTTCAAGGTTTTGCAGTGCAACTCGCCTTCTGCGTCCTCAAACTCAATGTCAATTTGCGCTCCTGCGCTCCTGCCCCAAAAGTTCGCCGAGACCCAAAATTGTATGGAGTCAAAATCATTTGGTATCATGATCGGGTTTGGCGGCCTGACAATGATCATCTTTTTTTCCGGGTCATGAAACTCGCCGGCCTGAAAATTCACCCTGGCAGTATAGTTGTCCCAGAGCGGGTCTTCATTGGATCGCAGCAGCTCCGCCTCCACCACCCCTTCATACGTAGTCAGGCTCCAGCCGCTCAGGTCTTCAAAATCAACCAGGGGCTTTATTTTTGCCGCTGCGCCTTTCATGTGCCTGATGGCGTCAAGTTTTATTTCCGACGGGTCATCTTTGGCTTGCACGCTGACTTCAGCCCCAATATTTTCCGGCATCGTGCCGCCAAGCCCTGCTGAAAATATTTTCACTTCATCTATGCAGCCTTTATAGTGCTGGCCTAGGCGATCAGCCGCCTTGCCGAGAGTTATCCTGCCGGGATGGCTTTTTAATTTTCCTTCAGTAAGCGTGGCCGGACCGACAGCCGCGCCATTGACATACAGGCGTAAAATCTTGCCGTTCCAGGTGAAAGCGACGTGTTGCCAAGCACCCTCGCGCAGCACGGCGGCTGCGCTTGCATTGTATACCCCCTTGTCAGTTATGATCGCGGCGGCCAAGCCACCATCATAGTATGTGTTGATGCGCCAGCCCGAATCTCTGCCGGAGCCCTGCTCCGCAATATAGCCCTGCTCCTCTAGTTTCTTTGGCATAATGTGGTCCGGCTTTATCCAGGCGCCCACCGTCAACCCGGAGGGCTCGCGCAATGCCGGATAGTCAGGCAGGGTGGCGTAAGAATTCTCGCCGTCAAAAAAAAGGCTGTGCGGACGCTCCTCATATGAGCGGTCATCGCTGACAAACTGCTTTTTTGCCGTCAAAGGCAGCTGTAGGTCAATTTCCCTGTAATCCGCATCGTCCTGCCCGCTCGATAGCTTCTCAGTGATCTGCAATACCTTTTCGGCATCCAGGCAGTGGTTGTATACCCTGAACAGGCTCGCTTCGCCAACGATAGTTTCGGCGCCCCAGCCTTCTGAATGGCCCAGCAAGAAAGGATTTTTGTTTTTGGCAAGCGGCGCCTTCAACGCCCTGTCAGCCACTTGCCTGCCGTCCATATAGAAAGTCGCTTTTTGGTTTTTGACTGTCAAAACCCAGCAATGGAAGTCACTGTCGTTTAGTTTCCCCAGCGGTATGCTCAGGCTGCCATCGCCGCTGCTTGCCAGATAAGCGTTGATGTTACCGTTGGCTTGTATATTCGGGAAGCCCAACACGCCCTTTTTCAATAATAAATATCCGGCGCCGCCCTCGACGCGGGCACGCAGCAATACACTGAAATCCTCGCGGCTGTCCCCTTTTTCGTCGGCAAGCTTGGTCTTTTGCTCCTTGCTCAAAGCAAAGGGCTTTCCCGGCTCGCAGCCAGGTGCCCAGGCTGCGCCTGAAATAGTCAGCGCTTTTCTGCTGACATGGTCTCTGGCATTGGTACCCTCGCCTTCGTTCAGGGGAAAGTGGGCCTGCAGAAAACGGCTGGGGGCTTCATACTGTGCATGCCAATGCTGTGCAGTAACCCATGAGCCGGAAAACAAGAAAACAATGAGAAAGAAAATTACCGGTGACAAAAAAGTAATGTTCTTGCCAAGCTTGCAAAGCGGAAGTTTTTTTACTGTCGAGAAAAATGATGACATATAGCTGCTCCTTGTTTTGAACCGGTATTATTCTCATGTTGGAAGTTTTTTGTTTCAATTAAACAGAGTAATAAGGCTTAGGAGTTGTAACAAAATTACTTTTACACTTTGTTGCAATACCGTGCTCTTCATGGAAAAACATTTTCTGTCGCCCCGCTGGGGCTGCGTGTTCGGGTGGGTGTTTTACCCAGGGCTGCGCTTTGGCCTGGCGGCCACGCTTGCCCTGGGCTATGGTCTTTCCACCGCTTCGCGGCTCTTTTGCCAACACTTTTTTTGCCTGAAACGAAGGTGTGTGGCATAAAAGCGCCAAAGGCGCGAAAGAACACAACCTCGGGTAGGCATTCCACCAAAATTCAAGCTCTGTAGGAGCGACAGAAGATCGGATCTGTAAAAGTTAATTTGTTACAAGCCCTTAGTCGGAGTCGTGACTCGCCGCTATTCCGGAAATATTGCACAAGCGTTCTTTCGGGTTTAGAAGAACTTGCCGTAATCGACGTCATCACAAGTAACCGCCCAATTATACAGAGGCAGCGACATGCTGTACGCGTTAACCTTAGTCGAATTCACATGCCCGTCCATGCATACGGAATTGCCCAAACCCGGATGGTTGGGCCTGCCTACTGAATCCCCAGAATATTGCCTTGAAGTCCTGTCATTATGCTCATTCCAGATTGTTACAGATGGATTGTCCCTGCCAAGCCGCGCTCTTAATATCTCGTTACCGTCAGGGTCTTTATAGTTACATTTCCCCATTTTGACACCGCGATGCCACATGTAAGATGAAGGTGAAGTCCAAGTGCCGATACTGTCCTTATAGTTCAGGGTGTCTGAAGGGCATTTGAAAAAGCGCCGCTTCATGTCAAGAATAGACGCGGTAGTAATAGACGTACTGTGCAGATAAGCGCCATAAGCCAGTATATAGGGAGGAACCCGGTGATTGGCAAAATGACAACCGGCACCCTCATTGCTACCATCTCCGGGCTTGTTCTCTTTCATTAAGCTCAGCCAATCGTCATTGTCACCGGCATATAAGGTGTCAGCCATGCCGATTTGCTTTAGGTTGTTTTTACAGGTAGTGAAATTTGCCTTTTCGCGTGCCTTGCCTAAAGCGGGTAAAAGCATGCTCGCCAAGATGGCGATGATTGCAATTACGACTAACAATTCTATCAGGGTGAATCTGAAGGA
>JAPXLT010000099.1:0-909 GCA_033809415.1 Lentisphaeria bacterium | reverse complement strand
TGTTCATTGTACTCTCCTTGTTCATTGTGTTCTCCTTGTTCATTGTGTTCTCCTTGTTCATTGTGTTCTCCTTGTTCATTTTATTCTCCTTTGTACCAATTGATTTTTTCAATTGTTGGCATTAGTTTTGTTGGTTTAACCGGTACATTATTCAGCATCTTCGCAAGCGTCTGAATCGCCGTCACCCCCAGATCGTAAAAGGGTTCGTTTATCGTATACATTCTTTCTACATAAGGATCAAGTTCACTGTAACCGTAGCACACACAAAGCATATCAGGACCAAGCTTCACACCTTCGTCTTTCAACATATCGACAAGTTCATTAATACGGCAGGTGAAAAATATTCCGACCGGCTTCGGCAGCTCATTGATAAGTCCGATAAAATTCCGTACCTCGGTAGAAGAGGCACGATGGTGAAAGACAAAAGAACGGGGTTCTATGCCCTGGGCGGCAAGCACACGGGAAAAAGCCTTGCTACGGTCTTCATAACGCTTTTCGGTAAAAATTACCCGTAATATCGACTTCAGCTCGGGGTGATCTAACATGAAGTTGGCGGCCAACTCACCACCGCGCTGCTCATCAAAGTTGACGGAAATAGCATGGTCCAAAGGTAAAGCGGCCGAGTTCAAGGTAATGACCTTTCCATTGCTCTGCATAAACTTGTTCAGTCGTGACAATGTGGAATCATAGTCTTTCTCCCAAGATGGCACATAGCTGATGATGGCAATGTTTTGCCGGGAAGTCATCTTGTCTAAAAAAGAGGCGTAATTCTGTGAAGTCATGCCGAAATTATAAACTTGAGAGTACCGAGTTCTCTCATCAATCGTTCATAAATTTCAGCTAATTTTTCGTCTCCAAACGACGTCAAAAAAAATCATTTTTTTTTACACCAGACTGGCTTTTCAGTCT
>JAPXLT010000098.1:0-15356 GCA_033809415.1 Lentisphaeria bacterium | reverse complement strand
TGTCTGTCCAAATATGGACTGAAGCCGAAAGGCGATTATGACCGCCTGCCGCCCCCGCTGGTGTAGTCGTAGGCGACCTCGGTCCAACTATGGACTGAAGCCGAAAGGCGATTATGACTACTCCTCTGGGACGACAACGATGGATGTGATGAGCGTCCAAATATGGACTGAAGCCGAAAGGCGATTATGACGCGATTATTACGGTTTTTTGCATGTCTCTGTTCTCCTGTTGTTTGTCCAAATATGGACTGAAGCCGAAAGGCGATTATGACGGGGATTACGTCGCGCAAAATACGCTTCTCGGCTTCGCGTCCAAATATGGACTGAAGCCGAAAGGCGATTATGACGATAGTCCGCTCCATAGCGTCCGTGAACGCCTTGCACAGGGTCCAAATATGGACTGAAGCCGAAAGGCGATTATGACCTCCCCAGTAGTTGGGGCTGTACATCACGACCGAGACCGGGTCCAAATATGGACTGAAGCCGAAAGGCGATTATGACATGCGTGCATTTTCATTGTCATTACAGTCATGCGCTGTCCATCCGGTCCAAATATGGACTGAAGCCGAAAGGCGATTATGACCGCCTGCCGCCCCCGCTGGTGTAGTCGTAGGCGACCTCGGTCCAACTATGGACTGAAGCCGAAAGGCGATTATGACCTCTAGGGTTCCGACCAGTCTAATGGCCGCGCGCTCTTCTTTACGTCCAAATATGGACTGAAGCCGAAAGGCGATTATGACACCGTGAAGTGCGGCTTGCCCTTCTTGTCCGTGTACACGGAGGTCCAAATATGGACTGAAGCCGAAAGGCGATTATGACTTGTCCGCTTCCGGGATGACGTATTCCAATGCGTCAGGGCCGATGTCCAAATATGGACTGAAGCCGAAAGGCGATTATGACCATGCCCCACTCGTATTCGGGTACGAGCGTCCAGGCACCGTCCGTCCAAATATGGACTGAAGCCGAAAGGCGATATTATCCTGGGCGGCATTTTCGGGTTCGCCCGGGGCTGGTTGCCGTCCTTCATGTGTTGAGTTTTTTTCATCAAGTCTTGCAGGGTAAGAGTTTGTATGTGCTTGCGTGACAATGTATGCTTTGTGGTTGGCTGGTGATTTGCCTCGGCGAGGCAACACCATGCTTAACCCCTGGTGAAGCTGTGCGGAGCACTGCGGAACCTGGGGTCGAGTGCACCCCACAGAACCCGCGCCCCGTCGGGGCGTGTACTGTTTATCCGTAGATGGGCGCAGAATTTCAGGTTTCGCTTGCAAAAGCCGCGTGGGTCGGCTATCTTTTCTGTGCTACCGGAAGGTCCATGATGTGGTGCCTTTACAAGGCACTGTCTTTGGGGGATTCTCCACCCCAGGCTAAAGCCTGGGGTTAAGCATGGGTAAGCGCCTACGGCGCAAATAATTATGCAATGCGTCTTCCTGACCGCCTTCTTATGGACTGAAGCCGAAAGGCGATTATGACCGCCGTGCCCGGGATGCTGGTTATGACGGACGCGGGGGAGCTCAGTCCAAATATGGACTGAAGCCGAAAGGCGATTATGACGCCGTAACGGCCGCACGCTCTTCTTTTGTCATTTTAAATGGTCCAAATATGGACTGAAGCCGAAAGGCGATTATGACTGACTCATGGTCATATCTCCTCTATGTAGTCGTCGCAGTACTGTCCAAATATGGACTGAAGCCGAAAGACGATTATGACCTCTGACACATTCTTTTTGCTGTTTGGTTGGTGTAAATGACAGTCCAAATATGGACTGAAGCCGAAAGGCGATTATGACTTCAACAGCAGGCGATGTTCTAACAGTAATGTTTGCGTCCAAATATGGACTGAAGCCGAAAGGCGATTATGACTAGATGCCGCGCAGCCACTTTTGCATTAATTCTGCTTCTCTGTCCAAATATGGACTGAAGCCGAAAGGCGATTATGACGAATGTTTTGAGCTTGTCGTATCTTACGCCTGGGTAGTAGGTCCAAATATGGACTGAAGCCGAAAGGCGATTATGACCCTGTTGTCCTTTCTCGTGTAACCGCATTTGCTGCACCTCGTCCAAATATGGACTGAAGCCGAAAGGCGATTATGACTCATGCCGCGAAACCGCTTCTTTGAACTCGGCTTGCAAGCGGGGTCCAAATATGGACTGAAGCCGAAAGGCGATTATGACGATTTTTTGTCTTTCTTTCATTCCGCACCTCCTTTGGTTTTGTCCAAATATGGACTGAAGCCGAAAGGCGATTATGACTTAAATTCAGCTTGCAAGCGGTTGTAAGCCTTCTTGTCTGTCCAAATATGGACTGAAGCCGAAAGGCGATATTATCCTGGGCGGCATTTTCGGGTTCGCCCGGGGCTGGTTGCCGTTCTTCATGTGTTGAGTTTTTTTCATCAAGTCTTGCAGGGTAAGAGTTTGTATGTGCTTGCGTGCCGATGTATGCTTTGTGGTTGTCTGGTGATTTGCCTCGGCGAGGCAACACCATAGCAACTTGGTGAAGCTGTGCGGAGCACTGCGGAACCTGGGGTCGGAACCCACCCAAAACCATTACGCCGCATCGAGGCGGCGCTGTCGCAGCTTGGATGTGCGGCGGCAAATGAAGACGCGCAAGCCAACGTTTTCCCATTGCTTCCAGCCCGCATTGCTGGCGCCGGTTCATGTGCCGCCTCTTAGGCTTTGGTGGTGGTGGGATGCCATGCCCCAGGTTCCGCTTCGCTTCATAACGGGGTTACTCATGGTGCCACGCCTCCGGCGTTGGATGCCTCCGACGCAATTTCGTAAAGCCGTTGTTGACACGCAAGAATTTTGGCAGAGCAGTCTCATCCGTCAAAGCAGCGACCCTACAAAAATTTTCCGCGCTTTCCGTGCTTTCCGTGGACAAAAAATGGGTTGTGGGTGCTAGTCCACCCCAAAATACTATCGTCCAACTTCTTCTTTTTTGTGAAAGATTTTCAAGAACCAGATTCGCAAGTTACTGACCTTGAAGCTCTTTCTCATTTTTAAGAAACTTTTTTGAGTTTTTTGATTTTTCGGTGATGGAAGAGGTAGGCCGGCTTCATGCCGGCTCGGCATCGCGACTACAACCTATTTTTTTTCCACGGAAAGCACGGAAGACTTGGTGTGGGCTGCCGCCACAACCCATTTTTTAACAACGAACCACACGAAAAGGCACGAAAATTTTTATAGGAGGTGCTGCTTTGACGGATGAAATGGCACGCGGATTCGCAGTCTGTCTGTATATTTCAGCGATGTTTTTGGATTGAATTTCGTGAGCAGTGAAGTATATTCTTGTAGAGTACTTTCAGGGTATGTTGATAGTTATCTCTCAGAGTCTTGTTTTTCATGGAAGATTTTTCGGGCAGGTTGATTTTATCGTGAGGTTATTTAGATAGATGGAAGGTGACAGCCAACATAACGACAGCTGCCCTACGGAATTTCTTCTGCCGGATTCACTGGATCAATGGCCGCCCTTTGACGAGTTGTTGCGCCGGGGGACCGTGCTTCGCAAGGCGACATCCTGGGGCAATACTGATACTTATATTCTGCGCACCTGCAATGGCACGGAATTTCTGCTGAAAACTTTTAGCAGGCAACCTTTTTTTATTCGGGCATTACTGGGTAGAGTCAGTATTCGCAAAGAATACAACACGCTGATTTTTCTGCGCGAGAAGGGTTTTTGGCATGCGCCGGAGGCGGTTGCCTTGCTGAACTCGAACAGCCTGCTGATGGAATACATTTCCGATGCCTCGCAATTAGTGAAAAGTGAAAGATACAGCGATGCCGAGCGTCCTTCGCCGCAGTTCTTTCAGAGGCTGATCTCCATGATCCGTGATTTGCACCGGATCGGGATTGCCCATGGGGATTTTCGTCGTGCAAATATTCTTCGTCTTCCAGGAGATATTCCCATCCTGATCGATTGGGCTACTGCAATAATAAAATATCCGGAGCAAAAGAAATTCTCGCTGTCCAGATATTTCTTCAATGTTGTTCGCAAGTCGGACCTTTATTCTTTGGCCTCGATCACCGAATCCTACTATCCCGAATTACTGGATGATGAGCTGAACCACTATTTGAACAAGCAACCTTGGTTTTTACGGGTAGGGCGCTTCCTGCGGCAAAGATTCTATCGCCACTTTATTAAACAGCTCACAGGAAGAAAAAAACAGTCATCGAACGTATCCTGACCTGTTCTCTCTGAACAACGAAAAGCACGAAAAGACTCGAAAATCTTTTTTTGAAATTTGGCGTAAATGGATTTGCATTTGGTTAATGACAGGTTAATGTATCCTACAATAACCGGTTTACGTAAACAAATTTCAAGGGAGATGCTGCTTTGAAAGTCACGATGGAAGACGTTGCCAAGCTGAGCGGTGTATCGAAGGCCACTGTTTCCTTTGTCTTGAATCGGAAGCGTTCCTCTCTTGGCTTATCTTCCCGTACGGTGATGAAAGTACTCGAGACCAGCCGCAAGCTGAATTATCGTCCGGATGCAGTTGCGGTTGCCTTGTCGCAACGGAAGAGTCTTCCTCTGAATCTATTGATCCTCAGTCCCTGGTTGTATACACAATTTTCCGATTTCATGGCTCAAGTCAACCATACGTTGAGTGCCTTGTCCATCGAAACTCCCTTGAAAGTATCCTATGAATTGTTTTATCCTGGGCTTCTGCAAAAGGTTCTTACTCCGTCTCGCAGTTCAAGGTTTGATGTTGTGCTTGTATTGGGAACTGCGCCGGAGGATCATTTGTTTTTGCAGAAGAAGCGGCAGAAGTTTCCTAATATCGTCCTATTGAACCGTGATGTGCCCGGCTATTGCTGTTCCTATGGCAATGATTATGAGGCCTGTTCTGCGATGGCTGAGCGGATATGTGCCGGCGGGCATTATCACCGCTTTGTTCTGGGGCACTGCAAAAAACCTTCCCACAGTGAGGAAAAGCGGATCAAGGGATTTCTGGCAGGTTTGCAAAAGCACGATGCGACTGTCGAACATTGTGAACTGGACGTCGAATCATCGCCTCAGCAGCAGGTGATCGCGCTATATGCTCTCCACCGCCCTGATCTTCCTTCTGTTTTTTTCCTTCCGCAATATTATCCCGCCGCGTTGCTGCTGAGGCTGTTCCAGAAAAATGGCGTTGCAGTTCCGGAGCAAGCCGGCATTGCCTGCTATGACTACCACTCCCTGTTGTCGAATTTTCTGCAACCGGAATTGACCACGATCGATCCGGATATTGCAACGATGACTAGGCAGGCAGTTACCATGGCACAACAAATCAAAGGTGGAGGACGCGGAGAAAGTTGCATTTCCAACGGTATTTTTGTTCCTGGAGGAACTACCATTTTGTAAGAAACGTCAAGAAGACATTGCACAGGAGGTCAAACAAAGATGAATGAGCGTATTTTATTTTCCGGGCATACGATGGGTGCGCCAGGCCGGGATATTTTTGAAGTCATCAAGCTGTTCAAGCAGATTGGTTATGATGGAATCGAGGTGCGGGTGGCAGCCGATGGGCAAATTGACAGCGAAAAGATCAGCAATGACGAGGCTAAGAAGATTTTCACGGCCGCAAAACAGGAGTCAATGGCCTTTTCCTGTCTGACCTCCTATTATCAAAACTTTGTTGCGCTCGAGGAACGCGAGAAAGTCTTGCAGAATCTGAAAAGGGTCATTGAAATTGCAGCGATTTTGCATTGTCCGCTGGTACGTGTCTATGGTGGCGTCGAGCCATTCAGCCAGCCGGGGATTTGGTTCAGCGATGTCTGGAGCCGCACGGTGAGTGGAATCCAGGAGACTGCGGAATATGCCGCCCGTTATGGCGTGCGCATCTGCATTGAAACGCATATTGGTTCTTTAACCATGAGTGCAAGAGACACCGTTCGTCTGATTGAAGACGTCAACATGGCCAACGTCGGCATGCTGTTTGACTATGCCTGGGTGGAATTGGCCGGAGTGGAAAGCGGGGCGGAGGCTGTACGCAAGGCCGGAAGGCACATTTTCCATGTCCATGTTAAAGACTGGGTTCTCGAATCACGCATCCCGTTGAAGAAAAAATCCTGTTTGATGGGGCAGGGGACTGTTCGTTGGCCTGAAGCGCTGGCGGAACTGAAACGAATCGGGTATACCGGATATATTTCCGATGAGTATGAAAAATTCTGGTATCCGGCAGACCTTCCCGAGCCGGAAATCGGCATGAAACACAATCTGGAATACGTGAAGAAGCATCTTCTCTAGTAGAAAAGAAGACGTGTCAGGGGGGATACAACAAAAAAAAGGAAAGGAAACTAGGAATTGTTAGTCAGAAGGTGTCGTGAATCGCCATTGATAAACTGAAAAATAGGGAGAACTTGAAATGGATAGCATGCAAAACAGGGAGCTTTGTCACAGCTCCAAATCAGTAGTCTGCTTTACTCTGATTGAACTGCTCGTGGTGATCGCCATCATCGCCGTTTTGGCTGCTATGTTGTTGCCAGCTCTCAGCAAAGCCAGGGACAGGGCTCGAACCATCAAATGTGTTGGAAACTATAAGCAGATTGGCTATGCGATGGTGTTGTACATGGACGATTACCAAGGGTTTCTTCCTGGACCAAGTCCGCAACTGCCTTATTCGCCATATGGCATTTACGATATACGCAACGGCACGGTTTATCTGCTTGACAGGGACTATCTCAAGGCCATCCGCCCAAATACCGGCGGTGCCAGTTTGGCGAGTCGGGCTACATACAACTGCTGGTTCTGCCCGACTTTCGATATTTTGAATGCACAAGCCCGCATTGCCATTTTAAACAACGGGCTATACGCTGGAAAACCGTATTCCTGCCTTTTCGGGAATACCAATTTCACTGGTGAAGATCGCCTCCAAAAAAACCTCGAGGCTGTGCGCTTTCCTCTTCCCCATTTTTCAAAGATTCCTTTGTATTGGGAACACAATTACCGTGGTCTTGGTGCTTCGTATCCTGGTCAATGGGGCGTAACCATAACTCCGCCCCAACATGGACAGGTTTACAATGTCATCTGGGCTGATATGCATGTTTCCGGATACAACGCAAAAAATATTCTGTATAACATTC
Organism: Lentisphaeria bacterium; assembly: GCA_033809415.1. Classification (GTDB taxonomy): domain Bacteria; phylum Verrucomicrobiota; class Lentisphaeria; order Oligosphaerales; family Oligosphaeraceae; genus JAQVUB01. The sequence continues at coordinate 8,298 of JAPXLT010000098.1, read as the reverse complement.
CGACTTTGTCCACTCAAAATCCGCAATGACAGGGAGTCCACTCGGGTAGGCAGAAAAATAACATATCATGAAGCAGAGAGGCGAAATGAATGCGTAAGAATAGGTTTCAGAAATTTGTGTTTTTCTGTGCGGCCTGCCTCCTTTTGGCGGTAGGTTACTGCTTTGCGCTTCCGGATGATTTACCCAAGGCGCAAGGAACCGGGCCGTCTGTATTGGTGCTGGCTGGCGGTCGTCCCTGGGTGGGGAATGGTTTTGCTTCGATGCTTTCAAAGAGCGGTTGCTCGGTGACTGGGCTGAGTTCCGTGTGGCTTGATGGATTCGGCGGCGCATCCATTAAAAGTTTTCTGACGGACTTGGAGGAGCCGACGCCCAAAGACGGGATCACTCCCGCCTTCGCTGATTTGTCCCGCTATAAACTGGTAGTCATAACCGGCATGCCACAGCAAAAGCTGGAATTGCTTTATACGCCGGAACGCATTGCGGCTTTGCGGCAGTATGTGGAAGCTGGGGGGAGTCTTCTGCTGGGCAACAACACCCCGCAATCACTTGCGGAACTGCTACCGGTAATTCCAGGGGAATTCCAGAAAGGTCATCGGAAATGCAAGGCAAAACGCCCGGCCAGCAGCTTTTTTTCCAGTTTGCCGGTGGAATGGAAGCTTCCTTCTCCGTATCGAGCCGTACAACTGCTTCCCGAAGCGCGGGTATTGGCACCGATTCTAGGTGAAGATGGCATCGAGAAGGGAATTTTGCTTGCTGAGAAAACCATCGGGCAAGGCAAGGTCATTTATTTCAATGATGAGTGGGCATATCGGAAAGGTGTGGTTCAGCTCTGCTCCTGGGCTTATGGCGGAGCATTGATGATCAGCACGGCTGCGGAGGCTCTCGGCATGCCTTTGGATGCAAAAAGTGCCATTTATCATTTGACGCCGCCGCCCGAACGAAGGCGGCACGATGCCCTTCGCCTGAAGATCAGCCCTCCGGAATTATCGCTCGAGGAATATCCTGACGCTGCCAAGGTGTCTGGTCGAGAGATTGCCTTTGGCGGTGATATGCGCATGGCAGTTGATGATACTGGAAGCATTGCTGTGCATTATCCCGGTTTGTTGGCACCTTTGATCAAGAATTTGGCGCCGCCGACTTTTACCTTTTCTGAGGGTTTGGTTGCGATCGACGATCCGTCTTCCGAGGCTGTAACGGTAGAACAGAAGGGGAAAGCAGCGTCTGTCCGCTGGCAGCTGGATTCGATCACAACAGAAGGTCCTTTGGCGACCTTGTTGTATAAAGGGAATGAGGGCAATGAACTAGCCTGGCATTTCAAAGCCGGAAAACTGATGCTTGACGGACGGGAGTTTATCGGCATTGCCGAGGCTATAACGATGCAAAAATCAAATCTCCTGCTCGAGTCGATGAATATCACTTTCCGTGTTGCTTTGCCTGGGGCCGGACGCCGCGTGCGCCGTTTTGCCTGTTACAATCCTCCGCGGGGGTACCGTGAATTTGACCTTTCCGGCGAGCGACCTGTGGAAGTTCGTTATGGAGGTTTCTTTGGTGATGGTCAGCCATTCAGCTGGCTGGTTTCCGAACAGGGTATTTTCAGTGATTTTGTCGAGAAGCCCTGTTGCATATCAGCCCATCAGAAAGTTGGCAAAGGGGCTGCTGATGTGGAAAACCGCCTAGTCGTGCGTTTTGGGCACCTGAAAGCACCGATGTCCGGCGAATTCATCTGGCATATGTACTCGAGTGGTGCCGAGCGCGGCAACAACGACTGGATGGCCATGTACCAGTTTCAGCGTGAAAATCTCAGGCGCAGCGTCGGTTTGGCTGCGATGGCTCCTGAACCGCTGGCAGCGCACCAGAATACCTGTAACGAAGAAGAAATTGCCGCGTCACTTGCCGCGGCTCGGGAACTAGGCTTCCACAGCTATTGGCTGCCATGGTGCCCCTCTCCGATCGAGGGTTTGGATCGTGATTCTGCAAAAAAGCGGTATGCCCAGGTGCGCTCTGCCGGGCTGATCCCTGTTGCTTGGACTGCTGGGGATTATTCAAACGGGGACAGCGAAAAGATCTTTGCCAACAAGTCATGGTATATTCATGATAAAGACGGAAAGCTTTTCCAGTATTTCGGCAAACATCCTGTGCTTGATTTGAGCAATCCGGAATTCCGGGCATGGTACTATGGGGTGATGGGGCGCGCGGTTGAAGGCGGGCTTGGTGGAGTCTATCTGGACATGTATGGCGCCGCCTCCGGAAATGTCAATTTCGGGACGCCGGAATCCCATGTCGGCATTCATACGATGCCGGAAACTTTCCGTTTTTTCCAAGACAAGGGTGTATCCGTACGCATCGAGGGTCAGAATCCCCTGGTGCTGGATACTTGGTGGTTTCGGCGACAGGTATATGAGCCTTTCACCGGGCGGGAGTTTGCCTTGGTCGGCACGGCTCCGGGAACGCATCTTGTCGGTGATGGATTCGAGCTGGATTATTTCCGGATGGCCATGTACAATAGCTTCGGCATAATCCATACCGATGGTTATGCCATCGGCTTCGAGCGTGTTCCCGGGGAAATTGCGGCTGTCCGGCGCATTGGTGCTTTGAATCCGCGTCTTTCCCGTGCTAGGGAACATGTCGGCTTTCCCTTTGTGCGCGAGACTCCTTTTGGAACCAGTTGGATCAGCGACAAAGGCGGAGCGCTCTTTTTCTATGACCGAGTGTCCCGCATGACCCTTGATTTGCCGGAAAACTGGGCGATTGAAGGCCATGATGGAACGGAACTTTGCAATGTTCCGGAGGAGACGGTCCTTCTTCTGGTCAACAAAAATCATGTTCGCTGAAATTTTACGGAACCAAACAAACTTGGCGTGGGCTGACATTTTTTAACAACGAAAAACACGAAAAGGCTTGGCGCGGACTGATCGCCCGCAACCCACACGGACTTTACACGGACTTTACACGGACGGGACACGGACAACAAATCGGACGGATCAGTCGGATCGGACGGATCAAGTAGATCAGTCGGATCGGTCGGATCGGTCGGATCGGTCGGCGAAAAAAAGGAAATGCTAGTGTCTTTAAAGAACTTGTGTGCCAATGATTAAAGAAGAAATCGAGTGAGTAGTACAAAAGGAGGTTATGATGTTCAAGGTTGGCATTGTTGGTTGTGGTGGCATTGGCATGACGCATGCGCGCGTTTGGAATTCGCTCGAGGGTGCGCAGGTGTCTGCCGTCGTTGATCTGAATCCGGAGAAGGCGGTGGCTGCGGCTGAGGTGTGCAAATGCCCATACTACTCGAATGTTGACGAGTTGCCGCAGGATCTGGATGCAGTCAGTGTCGTGACCCCGCCCGCAGCACATTTTGCGGTCACGAAGCGGTTGCTTGAACGCGGCTTTCATGTTTTTTGCGAAAAGCCACTGACCATGGATGTAGCAGAAGGGGAATTGCTCGATGCCTTGGCAAAACAGCAGAAAAAAGAGCTTGCAGTCGGCTTCAAGATGCGGTTCGAGCCCATTTTTATCGAGGCAAAGAAATATTTGCCGGAAATCGGGACTTTGCGTTCGGTTGTGAGCACGAAGCAACAGCCTTTCAATCCGCGTCCGGAAGGTGCCTGGGTAAAGAAAGTTGGTGCCATGTATGAGCTTTCCATCCACGACTTCGACTTGATCAGTTTTATTACCGGCATTTATCCGGAAAAAGTTATAGGGGCGAAGTTGCGGCATTCGCGGGGCTGGGAAAAAGAAGACTCTTTTGCGGCAGTGGTCGAATATCAGCAGGGCGTTACAGCAACCTTGCAGGGCATGTATTGCGAAAAATGCACGTTCTGCTATCGGGATTTGACCCTTACATTCCTCGGCGAAAATGGCTATATGCGGGTGGAGCGACCGGATCGGATCATCCTGCATACAAGTGAATTTCGAGTGGTCGAGGTGCCTCCCGCAGAAGTCAATGCCTTTGCTTTGGAACTCGAACATTTCCGGCAGGCGGTTTTAGGCAAAGCGGAAAATACTTTGCGGGCTTCGGATGCCGTCCGCATGACTTGGCTGATTGAGGAAATCCGTAAATTCGATGTTTGATTTGAAAGGTGCCCATCAGGTTTTTCATTGCGCACCTGCAATGGAAAACTCTGATCTTCTTGTTTCAAAAAAACCGAAAGGAGGCTATCATGCAGAATCGACTTGAACAATCGACATGTTTCAGGGGAAAATCCCGTCCGGGAGTACGTCGGTATCATGCATATCCGGCGTACCGCTTTACACTTATAGAACTGCTCGTGGTGATCGCCATCATCGCCATATTGGCTTCGATGCTGCTGCCGGCGCTTGGCAAGGCGCGGGAGAAGGCGCGTCTGACGCAATGCACCGGCAATTACCGGCAGATTGGAATGGCCTTCGGGCTTTATTTCAATGACTTTGAAGATTTTCTGCCAGGGCCTGCGTACCAGGTGTGCATGTGGTCTTTCAACCCGACGCACAATAACATCCTGTATGCGCTTGACACCCTTTATCTGCATAGCGTCAAAGGAACACTGACAATCAATACAGGCAAGGTCTGGCAATGCCCATCGGACTGGAGCCATTTTATGAGTAAAGTTGACAAGCGAATTGCAGTGTGTAATAATGTCGGATACAATGCCACGGATGTGCGCCGGAATTGGAGCTTTGCCTTTGGGTATCCCGGCAGGGCCGGTGCCGATGGGCTGCCTAAAAAGCTTTCTGTCTTCTCGAAACTGCTCCACAAACGCCTTGTTCCGATTTCAGAAGCCGCCTTGTACGCTGAGTTGAACATGTATAACAATTCTGGGCGTACGAATGTTTCCCACGGTGGAGTTTTCAATACGTTGTATGCGGATTTGCATGTGGGGCAGGGGCGGAAAGCCACCAATTGGGCGCCCTATCAGTAATCCAGGGCATTTCATCCTAAAAAAACAGTTGACTTTTTCCATTGATCGGCAATCAGAATCTTTTTTTTGTCCACGGAAAGCACGGAAAACTCGGAAAATTTGTAGGGTTGCTGCCTTGCCGGATGTGATGGCAAGCGGTTTAAAAAAGTAGCGCAACCGTCCCGGTTGTGATTGATGTTTACCCTACCAGAAAAGGAGATTCCCCATGAAGACAAACGTTCCCTTGTTATTCTTTTTTCTCGTGATCGGCATTCCTGTTTTGCAGGCTCAGTTTCCCGGTGGTGCTGGTGAGAAACTTCCTGCCACACTCGGCAAGAGCGGCCCTTTGGTTGCGGTTTTCCATGGTGGTCGCCCCTGGCAGGGCAATGACATGGCGTCTACGATCAGAAATTGCGGTTGCCAGGTTGTTCCTCTTACCAGCGTTTATCTGGATGGTCATGGCGGTGCAACGATCAAGGCGCACATGGGTGACAAGGAGGAACCCAAGGCATTCGACGGCATCACACCGGTATTCCGGGACCCCACCAAATATGCGGCTTTCTTCTTCCATCTCATCAGCAGCAGTGAACTGAACAAGATTTTCACCTCGGAACGAATCCAGACTCTCCGTGCCTATATCGAGCAGGGCGGCCATGTGATTTTCGACTGGAATGCCCCCGCAGTCCTTGGCGACATCCTTCCCGTCAGCATTGCAAAAATGCAGACTCCCGGCAACCACGACTATACGGCAGACCTTCCCAAAGAGGACGTATTCTCCTTCATACCTGGCAACATTCCCGTTTGGAACGCCTATCGTGAAGCGGTTTTGTTGCCCGGTGCAGTGACCCTGAGTACCATCAGGAACGAAAAAGGCGAGAGTGTCGCCCCTTTCCTGGCACAACGTTTCCTTGGCAAGGGCAGTGTGATTTTTGTCAATGCGCGCGTCACGAATCCCCGGCAGATTCATGACTTTTCCAACTGGGCCTACAGCAAGGCTTTCTTCATGGCCGTCATCAAGCATGCAATTGGAGGAAATGATATCCAGCCAGATGCCTGCATCACCAAACTTCCCCCGTATCCTGAACGCGTTGCAGTCACTGAAAAGCTGACCGTTGAAGTGCAACCTCCCAAACTGGACATTGTCGTCAACAAAGGCGCGGTTAAGCAGACGCTGGAAAAGGCCGGCGGCCGGATCATCACCTTTCCAAACGGCATTGTCATGACGGTAGACAGCCAAGGAAACGTCTCGGTTGCATGGAATAATCAGACGATAATCCGCCATTTCAAGGTTCCGGACATAGCTGTCTCGAAGTCACAGGCCGTATTCGACTCGGACACTGCCGAAGCCGTGGACGTGAAGGAGCAGGCCACCTCGCACAAGATCCTCTGGCAGCTGACCGGCACCGAAGTGCAGGGCAATCAGGCCGTTCTCCGCTTTTCGGCTGCCGATGCGAAAATGGACTGGATATTCACCAGCGGCGAATTGCAACTGGATGGACGTACTTTTCAGGGGTTCGCCGAGCATGTGGTGTTGCATGAATTCCCACAGTTGGTCAGCAACATCGTTTTTTCTACTTATCTTACGCCCCCGGCCCCCTTGTTTGCCCGCCGCAATTCCTGCTATTCGCCTCCCCGTGGGTATACGGACTTTGACATGACCGGATCCGTGAATGCAGACACCTCTACCTGGGGAGCGTTTGGTTCAGGGCAGCCTTTTGAATTGATCGCCTGCGAAAATGGCGTTTATCTTGCCCATGTGGACGCCGTCGAGCCTTGCATCTTGCAGATCAAGCGAAAAAAAGACAGTGATTTCATCCAAAGCACTCATACTGCCGGTTTTGGTCGTATGCGGGCACCCATTGCCACCCAGAACTATTGGCGTTGGTTTGCAGAGGGTGCCGAGCGTCCCAATCATGCCGAATATCTTGCTATGTATCAGTTTCTGCGGCAGCGTTATCGTCGGCAGAATGGACTTAAGGAGCTGCCCGGCTATCCGAATGCTGGCTATGGCTATCAGTTGACAAAGGACGAAATAAAAACCGTTATTCGCAGAGCTGCCGCCTTGGGCTATCGCTTTGCCGCACGTCCCAATCCTGAAAGCCCCATCGAGAGGATTGCGGATCCAAGCAATCTGGCAGCCTTCGAATTCACCCGCAGCTGCAATCTCGGCTGCTGGATGTGGACAGCCGGTGGATATGTCCAGGGCGACGGCGGTTGGATCATCAACAATCGTCCGGAATGGTTCATGCGCGATGAAAACAACAAGCTACATCAGTATTTTGGAAAGTATCCCGTCATTGATATCAACCATCCGGAATTCTACGACTGGTATACAGGCATTCTCAAAAAAGCATTTGCCAGTGGACTCAGCTGGGTCTACCGAGATATGGATGGCGCAGCGGCTGGCGGAGTAAACTACGCAAAAGAAACCAGTCCCAGCGGTCTGTACTCGCTTGTCAAATTCTACCGTTTCTTCCATGAAAACAATGCGCGCGTGTCGGTAGAAGGCATGAATCCCCTGGTGTTGGACGAGTACTGGTATCGTCCCAGACTTTATACTTCCTTTGTCGGCAATGAATTCAGCTTGATCGGACAAGTTCCTTCGGACAGTCTGACTGGTGGGATTACCTTGGACCCTTTCCGCACCGGCATGTTCGCCTGTTTTATGCGTTTCGAGATAACGGGAAGCGTCTTTGGCATCGAACGCATACCCGGTGAATTGGAGCGGATTGCACGCACCCATTTCTTTGTTCCAAAGTTCAATGAGGCGCTGGACATCTGCGGCATGCCCTATGTCCGGGAAACTCCCTTCGGCACTACTTGGATCGGTGATAATGGAGGTGCGCTCTTCTTCTGGAACCCTGCAAAAGAAGTGAAGGTCATTCTACCGGAAGCGTGGCAGATTCGCGGGGTCAAAGGCAATGTCCTCAAAAACGTCCCACCTGATTCAATCTTCTTTATCGATAAAAAATAACCAGATGCGGGTGGATATAGGATTTTTTAACCACGAACCACACGAAAAGGCTTGGCGTGGGCTGCCGCCCACAACCCACACGGACTAAACACGGACGGGACACGGACTTTACACGGACGGGACACGGACTTTACACGGACTTTACACGGACGGGACACGGACTTTACACGGACGGGACACGGACTTTACACGGACTTTACACGGACGGGACACGGACGGCAAACTGGAAGAATCTGTCGGAACGCCATGTGCCAAGGTCGGCTTTATGGAGTTGTATTGTCGGTATTGCCCTGTCCCCTGCACCCTGTCCCCTGCACCCTGTCCCCTGTCCCCTGTCCCCTGTCCCCTGTCCCCTGTCCCCTGTCCCCTGTCCCCTGTCCCCTGCACCCTGCACCCTGTCCCCTGTCCCCTGCACCCTGCCCCCTGCCCCCTGCCCCCTGTCCCCTGTCC
>JAPXLT010000097.1:0-15380 GCA_033809415.1 Lentisphaeria bacterium | reverse complement strand
TTCACTGGCGATCCGGGGAAAATCGGCCTGAAAGCCATCTCGACAACTGGCGTCAACAACCGCATCCCGGACGCAACAACCTTGGTTGCCGGCGAGACGCGAGAACTGGCCTTGCTGATGCCGCGGGCAAAATGCGTGATGTTCTGGGAAGGCGGCGCATCAGGCAGCGCCACGTTACGTTTCTATGACCATAACATGCAGGAAATAGGAGGCACCGCCGTAAATTTGGACGCAGGACAGAAAGAGGTGGAGTTCACAACGCCTGAAATGCTGATCAATACAACCGTGACCCTGAATACACCTGGAGACGGGATGCCAGTTGTGCGACAGCTATTCTACCAGAAGCCGTATTCGTCGGCTGCTTTGCAATGGCGGGGAAAATGGATTTGGTTCCGCCTGGAAGAGGGCCCTGATTTCTACAGTGTGTGGTTCCGCAAAGTCATTGAACTGGACGAAGCCCCGGAATTCGCGGCGATTGCAGTCGAGGCGGATGACAGAGCATACACCTACGTCAATGGACGCTTCATGGGCAAAACCCCCGCATGGAAAATTCCTGGACGATACGAAATTACTGATGTTCTGAAAAAAGGCCGCAACGAGATTTGCATCCGCGTGCACAATGACAACAAGCAGTCGGGGTTGGTGGCCGATATTTATGTGAAAAAAACAGATGGAGAGATTTTTCTTGCAACGGATGAAACATGGGAATGTGACGCCCAAAGCAATATGGACACGGGAATACCAAAGGTGTATCCCGACAAATCGGTGGTGCTGGGAAACCCGGCAACTCTCCAGCCATGGGCCAATGGCATGGGATTCGCTTATGCGGGGCCCGTCGGTTGGTTTACCCCCGTCAAATTTGAACCGGGTAGACTGACCGTAAAAGTGGAAAGAATGCCTGCGGTGAAAAAAAGTCGCATGAAATTCAAAATGGTGAAGGAAAATGGAGAAGAAAGCAATTTCGAAGTGAATGTGACTCCTGCAAGTGACAAATGGGAAGTCGGGCAAGTCTGCACCATCGAGTATCCAATGCCGCGTGTCGAGGATTCAGGCTTCAAACTGTATTTGGCTGATGATTTTGTGTCAATAGCGGGGAATCCTGCCATTGCTGATATTCCAAGGGTGAAGCGCCAAAGCACAAGTCTACGGCAGGCAAAACTGGTTCAGGGCAATGGAAGGCCGTATTTGCAGTTGGGCGACCAAAAAGTCAATGGCACATTCTGGCAGGTGCCGACATCCTACCGCGTCAACCATGAACCCGAATGGGAAATAACAAAGCAGCTCGGCCTGAAAAATCTGAGGGTAACTACCGGCTTTGGAGCTTTTTGGAAAGGAAACGGAATTTACGATTTCTCGGCTATCGACAATGTGATTGACAGGATGTTGTCATTTACGCCAGATGCCGTCTTCGCTTTGCTTTTTAAGTTGGATATGCCGGAATGGTGGCTCGCGGAACATCCCGATGATACTGCCGTGCATTGCAATGGAGGCCCACGCGACTTTTTGGAAGGGGACGACCAGGCGATCGGTTCCAAACGATGGATCGAGGAGGGCAGTGTGGCATTGAAGGCCTTTATTGACCATATACGTCAGAGAAGTTATGCAGGCCAAGTCTGGGGCATCAGCTTTGGTGTAGGCAGCAATTCAGAATGGTTCTGGAAGCTGACCGATGCAAAAGGCAAATTGGACTGGGCTGGATACAGCAAGGCGGATCAGCAGAAATTTCGCAGCGTACTCAGGGAAATCTATGGCACGGATGAGGCTTTGGCCAAGGCATGGAATGTCCCCGGGCTGACATTTGACACGGCGGAACTGCCGCATTTCGAGAGAGCCTACAAGGGAAGCGTTGGGGTGTTGTTTGATCCCGCTAAAGATCAGCAGGTCATGGATTGGCTCAAGTCCCGCACGCGCTCGATGTCAGATGCTCTTATTGGCTTTGGCAAATGTGTCAAGGAAGCCACCGATGGCAAATGGCTTGTTGGCGCCTATTATGGATACAGTTGCGAATTTGCCACCAGCTCGAGTCCGCAGTTGATCGGGCACAATGGATATGTTGACGCGGCTTCTTCGCCTTATGTTGATTTCGTCCATGCGCCGTCCCGTTACCTTAACCGCAGAACAGGACTGTCCGAACAGAGCATGCAGACCATCGACACCTGGCTGCTTCGTGGCAAGATGATATATACGGAGCTTGATTCACGCACCGCATACGGCTCCATCGAAGTCGGCGCAAACAAGTTCTATGCCGGTTCGCCCGATACTGGTTTGCAGTCGGTTGGGCAATTGAACCGGGGTTTTGGCATGATGCTGGCAACCGGCACCTTAAATTATTGGTATGACATAACCTGCGGCTCGCTCTACGAAAATGCCATAAATCGAATCGTGAAAGAGCAGATTGATGTGCGAGATGCATTGCCGCCGGTGAAGAACCTGACGCCTGCCGAGGTGGCGGTTGTCTTTGACCGGGACAGCGTCTATTACACCAAAGTGGGTGGAAAAGACTCCATTTGGGCAGCTTCCCATTACGGTATTTTCCGGTATTTCCAGTGCACAGCCGTTCCGTTCAGGGATATGAGCAAGCAGGACTTGCTGGACAAGTCAATCAAAGTCCCAGCGCATAAGTGCTACATCATGCTTCCGACGCTGGTCTTGACAAAAGACGAGCGTTCAGAATTGATGGCACGTTTCGAGCGGGAGGGCGCCAGCGTGATTTGGCTGTATGCCGCCGGCGCATTCTATCCGGGAAATGGTCCCTCCGGCGACAATTGCTGTGATTTTCTTGGAATCAAGACCAGGATGACGCAGAGTCTATGGCAGCCTGCCATGAAGACTACCGAAGAGTTTGGCGGAATCGACTGCGTTAACTACAATGAAAGTGCGCCTTGGTTCATACCGGTCAGCGGGTATGACAAGGTGGTCGGCACTGATGATCAGGGACAGGCGCTCATGGTCAGCAAAAAGATTGGCAAGGCGACTCACTATTTCACGACATTAAGAAATTTGCCGGTCGAGTTCTATGCCGCCATCTTCCCAAAAATGGGTGTGCACAGATACATGACTGAAATCAATGACCCATGCTGGATCGGCAATGATGTGATTTTCCTGCATGCAGCTACCGGCGGCGAAAAACGCTTCAATCTGCCAAAAGGATGCAAAGCAGAAGGAATCATTGGCCCCTATCGAGGAACGCTCGAAGACGGAGATAGCTTCAATGCCATCTCAGGACTGACATACGGCTTCCTCATTAAAAAATAATTGAAGGCATTCGAAAGCCGCATTCACAATTTTATTTTTTAACCACGAACCACACAAAAAGACACGAAAATTTTTTTAGGGTTGTTGCTTTGACGGATGAAATGGCACTTGGATTTGCGGTCTGGTTGGTTGTTTTATCTGACAGATCAGCGAATTGACATAACGCATTACGCCGTAGGCGTTTAACTATGCTTAACCCCAGGCTTTAGCCTGGGGTGAGGTGCCCCCAAGGACAGTGCCTTGTAAAGGCACCACAATCAGACGGAACATCTTGACAAATAATTGTGTGCCAATGACTTGGAGATTGCTTTTCTGAAAATCTTGCAAAAAAAAAAGAAGTTGGGCAATAGTATTACGAAAAATTTTTTAGGGTTGTTGCTTTGGCGGATGAGCTTGCTCTGGCGAAATTCTTGTGTGCCAAGCTCGGCTTTACGCAATTGCGCCGGAAGAACCGACCGGATAAATATCAGCAGGTCTTGAAAGAATCATCGCAAAAAACAAAACAGTGCAACTTCACAGAGGTTCAGTTGTCTGAACGCAGATTTACAGGGGTAGAAATAGTTATGATTGGCAGGCTCGCTGTATGTTTTTGCTTAGCAAAGAGCGGAGCATATTGTCAAGACAGCATCAAATGACTTCAATATTTTTATTGACGTCCCGTGAAATGGGTGTATGCATCCATGTTTTATTAAGGATTTTCTTCCTGAACTGTGTAGGAGATTCACCGTAGTAACTGCGGAATTTTTTAATGAAGTAGCTGGTGTATGCGAATCCACATTGATAAGAGATTTCTTTTATGGACAAGGTGTCATCTTCCAACAATTTTTTGGCATATTCCATTCGCAGACGAGAAAGATATTTGTTGATTCCGCCGCCGGTCATTTTCTGTACCAGCCGGGATAAATGTGCAGGGTGAATGTGAAGGGCACTAGCGATGTTTTCCCGTTTGATGTCCCGATTGAAGTTTGTTTCTACATAATCCTGAATGCAATCCCATAGGAAGGTGTCTTTTTCCAGAAAAGCCTCTGATGTCTGTTCTACCGTTTCAATTACACATTGCAACATAGCTCTGAAACTGTAGATGTTAACCAGGCTGTCTTTCGATGCTGTGAGAATGGAATTGAGCAGATGACTCCCGGAAATATGTAGTGGAGAGAATGTGTGGAAGAAGATATCAGGCCCGTTCTGATCTGGCGGCAAACCGTTGTGGGCGATGAAAAGCGTTCGGATATATCTGTCACGGAATACGATGGAAATCATCGTGTGCTTTCTGTCCCATATTTCAGAAGACCATCCGTTTGGGTGACAAATCAGCACCTCGCCAGGTGTGAAAATATGGTCTTGCACTTCTCCATTTTCTGCGAAGCGTATGCGTTTATCGCCGGTTAGTGGGAAAATAAAACGGGGTGGGGGCTGAATGCTGACGAAATACTTTTCATGTGCAGGATGAGGCTTTGTTTCTGCGTAGAATATTTTTTTGAACGGCAATTTGGCCGCTTCTTTTAGAAAAGACAGCATTTTCGTTTGGCTGATTTCCATGGCAACAAAAACCGAACTTGCAACGTGTGTTCTCGAAATAACAAGAGGTACAAAAGAAAAGTGATTTGGATGCTGGGACAGACAGCTCTTCAATACTTACACATTCCTGTTGCTGGGCATATAATTAATTTGAAATTTGTATTGATAAAATCAAACTCTTTCGTGAAATTTTTTATCATTGATTTTCGAGTCGGCGACAAGCAAAATAAAGTCATGAAAAAGATGAGATGGCACCAGTGCAACTTCACAGAGATTCAGTTCTCTGACATTACTAAAACTTTGTAAAAAAAGTGTTATTTTTACAACAAAATTATTATTGACAAGTGATGTTTTTTTGATATAATATTTGGATATTCGCACAGGCAAGCAGATGTCCGCAACAAAAGATTCCTTCACTGCGTGTGTGGCGCCAGGTCAGGTGCGGGTGATCTCTGTTGCCATAAAAAAAGGATTTGAAGAATGAATATAGCAAAATTTACTATAAGTAATGATCCTGATTTGTATGAGGCCTGGCCAGATGTGGTGCTGACTCCTAGCGGTCAGCTGATTTGCGTATTTAGCGAATGCACGCATCACTGCAACCGCTCCTACACACGCATTATGCTTACTGAATCAACAGATAGAGGGCGTACTTGGTCTCCCAAGCACCCGTTGACTGAAGGAACAAGGGACTTGCCATATTATTACAATTGTCCGCGGATTTCCAAGCTGGCAGACAACCGATTGGTTGTCATTGTGGACAAAATACCCAGCAGCGGAGAAAGCAATGAAAGGCAGGCCAGAAACGTGATGTTTTTTTCTAGTGATGAAGGAAAAAGTTGGAGTGCGCCTCAAGATACTATGTTGAATGGCATTGTTCCAGACAAAGTGTTGCAATTGGAAACGGGACGTATGATCATCGCCGCTCATTATCCTTACAAAGAACGTTTGACGGAGTTTTTGCGCTACTCGGATGACGGCGGCAAAACTTGGAGCGACGAGGTGATGGTTGCTCATGACAAACGCTATGATCTCTGCGAAGCCTCTTTGCTGCCAATGGGAAATGGTGTCATCGTCGCATTTTTGCGAGAGAACAGTCAGCGTGGCTTTGATTGTATGAAGGTCATATCCTATGATCATGGGGAAAGCTGGGGACCGCTGGTTGAGTTTCCATTGCCAGGTTGCCATCGACCGGTCACTGGCTGGTTGCAGGACGGGCGCATTTTTATCACATTCCGTTTTATACAAGGTGGACGGCGGGGGTTTGCAACACAGAATTTCTTTGCTTCGATCACAGATCGGGCTTCAGCCCTTGCTATCCGACGTGAAGATGCAGGTTGCAGGATTATGCCCATCGACTACGACGCTTCCCCCAAAGCGGATTTGGGTTACTCCGGCTGGGTGCAGTTTCCTGATGGAGAAATTTACATAGTGCATTACATCGTTGATGATGCAATAGATAAAGGGCAGATTCGAGGCTATTCCATGCAACCATCTGCATTTTTTCATAACAAATAGAAACCATACTAAGTTCCGTAACATGGAGGTGTGCAATGAATTTTTTACAAGCCCTTAGAGATGATACACATTGACAAACAACGACAAAACTTTTTTTAACACGCTATGAACAAACGTATCTTCAAAGGAACAATGCCTGCATTACTGACACCTCTGGACAGCAATAGCAAGGTCATCACAGCAACCGTCAAGCCGCTCATCGACTGGGAAATCAGCAAGGGAGCCGCCGGCTTTTATGTCTGCGGTTCAACTGGTGAAGGACCAGTTTTGTCCGGACAGCAGCGGCGTATTATGATGGAAGCCGCTGTTGAGGCAGTCAACGGACGCGTGCCCGTTATTGCACACGTAGGCGCTATTGACTCTAACGAGGCCTTTGACTTGGCACGGCATGCTGAAAACACAGGCGTCACTGCCATTTCCTCAGTCGCCCCCAACTTCTATTTCCAGTATTCATATTCGGAAGTTATTGAGTATTACAAGCGTCTGGCAGGTTGTACGAATTTGCCACTGATCCTTTACGCGGCACCGATGATGGCAGGCGTTGAAATCAACAAAATGATGAAGGAATTGCTGAAGACCGACAATGTCATCGGCATCAAAGACACCCGGGCTAATTACTATCAGATGTGGCAACTGCGTCAGCTGAACAACGGCAATATCAACATCATTAACGGTCCCGATGAGACCTTACTCTGTGGTTTGATGATGGGCGCTGATGGTGGTATTGGCTCTACCTACAATATCATGCCCGACAAATATGCCAGGCTTTATTCCCTGTTCATGGAGGGTAAACTGGAAGAAGTTCGTGCCATGCAGTCCCAGATTACTTCCATCATTCAGGTGCTCCTCAAATATGGATGCTTTCAGGCTCTTAAAAAATATCTGGAATTCCAAGGGTTCAACATGGGGACATGTGCTTTTCCCGCTGCTCCGCTCAACAAGGATGACGCCCTGCGCATGAAACAGGAAATCGATGCCCTAATGTCAGACAACTGAACCTCAGGTTCAAAAAAAACGAGCATTATTTTTTCTTCATCTGATTATTGACCAATAATTGAAGGCATTCGAAAGCTGCATTCACAACCCATTTTTTGTCCACGGAAAACGCGGAAATTTTCGTGCCTTTTCGTGTGGTTCGTGGTTAAAAAAATGCCGGCGCGGTCTAAATAACTGCTCAAAAACGGCAACCGAACAACCCGCCGTCTTCCTTAGCATCCGTTAACACCGTTGGAAGCATGTAGTCATGTAGGTCAAAACCTGCAATAGTCTCCTTGAAAGCGTCATCTTCGTTCATCGTGACGATATATTGAAAGCCTAATTCTGTGGCAGTTTCAGCACCAACTTTCAGGGCACTGATCACTTGTCGTCCATCAACACCGTCAAATAGATGGCTATCGTGGATCAGCACTTGTGGCCCCAAACCTCGGCTGGCACATAGACGCATCAACATCATATCGAAGCAGAATATCTGCATATTCTTGATCCCCTTGCTGCCGCTCCCTTGAATAGGAAACTTAAATACGGGACCGTTGGATGTTTCCTCGATAGTCATGCTCCCAGCTGACTCATACAGGCGCTTTGAAGTCTCCTCAAACGCAAGAATTGCCTCGGACAAGCGCGATTTTTGTTCAGAAAAATCACGCCGCAGGCGCAATGCTAAATGATTGCGTTCGATCTCCATTTCGTTCTTGGTTCCCTCCAATTGTTCGGCTGCCGCAAAACGTTGCCGCAGCGACTCGACAGTAGCTTGCAATCGCCCACACTCGCCTTGTAGCTTGGAAAATTGATCTAACGCGCCGTGACTTCGCAAAATTTCCATTACTGAAGCTCGCCGTGTATCGAGCCTCTGTTTCTCTTGCTCGCGCAAGTCAATTCGCTGTTTTGCAGCGACAAGCTCTTCTGTGAGGTATTCTCGGCGGTTCGAGATAACCGACTCGTGGAAACTCTGAACTTCTTCATAGCGCTTGATAGCAACGCCAGGCAATGCGATGCCAGCTTCTTTATATACACGCTGAAGGTCTATCAGAGCCGGAGGTGTCTCCAATTGCATGGCACGTTCCAAGTCTTTGATTGCCGCCATATCAATTATGTTGGCATTTGACAATTCATTGATTTTGCGCGTGAGTTGATCGGCTTCTGCTTCCAGTTCTGCATACCGTGGCAGTACACGAAATTCAGAAACTTGCGACTTTAGAGCATTAAGTTGGGACTCGGCAACGGTTAGTTTGGTACGCAGATCAGACGACTTCCCGACAATGCTACCGAACGTACCGTCACCTGCCGTTTTTTTCAACTCTGCCAGATTTTTTTCCCGATCCCGCACTTTTTGCCAGTCGCTGGCAATCCTCCAGTCCAAGCCAAGCAAGAACAGTATGCTAACTTGCCAATCGACGGGAGTTTGCATGTTTGCATTTTTTTCAGGTGTAGTAAATGCTCCATTTAGTTGCCGGCGAACGAAATAGGAAAATAAGGAACGGAAAGTTGGAGTACGTCCATCCTTGTTAGGTTCCATGTGCAGACCAAACATCCTTTCACCAAGGAGAGTTATCCACTCGGAATTCGACAACCAGGTTTTCCCGTCCGGGAAACTGTTATGTTCAAGGTATAGCTTCGATTTCTGCATTCCAGAACGTTCAACCTTAAACATTTCCCCACCGATTTCGCATTCCATGCCGAATGATTCGTTAATGAGAGGTTCTGAACCAAACATTGAATCCTTGTTTACATTTGCCCCCATCAAGAAATGCACAATCTCGATCAGGCTGGTCTTTCCTGCGCGATTACGGGTTTGCTTATCTGTGGCTCCTGCTTCTTTTTGCGCAATAAGCACATTCAGTCCAGGTCTAAACTCCAGCGCCTTAAATGATGCGAGACTGCTATATATGCGGTAAATCATGGTGCCCCCCGAAAAATCAATCCATCACGTTCATCGATTGCACCAATAAGAAAGAGCAGATCAAGAGCAAGTACGAACGAGTCATAGCGTAATGGCGGGACAGTTTTGTTATCGACGGTCTCGCGCGGCATCTGTTCCCACAATGCCGATACAGTAACGGGATGTGTTAGGTGCCTTAGTATCGTAGCTCCAACGGTCAGCAACGCACGATTGTGAGATAAATGTTTTGATGGAAGAATCATGGATTATTCCCCCCTCGGTTCTTCAAAAATATCACAACGCTCGAAGTAGTATGCAAGAACTGTAAGCACTGCCAGCTGATGTTCTGGGGTGCCTCGTTGCACTCCGCCTGCCCAAGATTGAAGTTCGGCGAAGATGTTATTTGGGGCGAGATGATGATCACGCAACCGCATGTATTCGGCATTGAACGCCTCAGCCAAGCGTTCAGCTAATGTTTCGTCATGATATTGGGAAAAAAAGTCATCGAGCATGTATGCCTTGATCATTCCCTGCTTGATTAGTATTTCTGTTGCTTCGGAAAGGGCATTTGCCTCGATTTTTCCAGGCGGGACATTATGCACTGGACGCATTGGAGCAACGGGACTTGTGGCGATTTTTTCCAGTACGACTTGTAAGTCAGCAAAACCCAAACTGTTTTTCGTCTCTTCGTTTGGTGCCGGTCCAAACCAAGACGCTTTGTCATCATTTGACAGTTTTCGAAAGATTACTCGGAGTTCTTCCAAGCCCCAAGATTCCAGCTTGATCTTAGGATTTGCAGCCTCGAAATCAAGCATGAGTTTCTGAACGTGGGGAGGCAGCCCATCCGAAGCATTATGGACAAATGTCCATTTATCAAAAAGGCTACCCCAATGTTTTCTTGCTTCAATAAAGTCTTCGTTAATTTTTGCCTTAGCCTCAGTTGCAGCCATCTCATTTGGTGCATAGACCTGGAACAGCCGTCGTTCTGACTTGAGGAAACCATCATTTTTGCGATCTCCTTGCTTTCCCCATGGGCGACATGCCATGAAGTCTGCTTTATAAGCCACCCCCATCAATCGCTCGAAAAAAGTTTGAAACGCAACTCCTTTACAACGTAAGAAGTTGTTCTCAAATTTCTGTTCGTAATAAGCTTCTTGCAGAGTCATACTTACGTCTTTATCTTAGCGCTTCATTGTTTTCGCCCAAGCGTGAGTGAGATTGACAAACTTCCTGTTATGGGCAATACTTTGCCATGATCAGAAGCCTAACCTAATAGCAAAAGATAATCTTATATTCAGTACTGTCAAGTGAAAGACAATACAACCGCCAAAATTTCAAGATTCATGCCCAAGCTGATAACGCGAATCGAATGTTTTGCGTGTTGCCCGTTTTTGACAATGGTATCGACGTGCTGGATTGGGGCTACTCAAGCATAGAACAACTACTCGATGCTTGGAACGACACGAAATTTGAGAATGCCTGCATGCTGACGTTTTTTTTCCGGGAATACTCTTGGATCAATCGAATCAGACCCCGTCAATATTTAGCCTGCGTCCAAAAAGGATTTTTTAACCACGAACCACACGAACAGACTTGGCGCGGACTGATCGCCCGCAACCCACACGGACTTTACACGGACGGGACACGGACTTTACACGGACTTTACACGGACTTTACACGGACTTTACACGGACTTTACACGGACAGCTGGTCAGTCGGATCGGCGATGCTGGAATTAGCCCTGAAGGGGCGCGACATACCAGCCCAGGGCAACGCCCTGGGTCAGGGATCACACCATAGGCAACGCCCTGTAAGGGCGCGACATAATCCCTGCCCAAAATTCTTGTGTGCCAAGGCCGGCTTTACTTTTTTAGTCGGAGGCGATATGGAGCGCCGGCGGCTCGCCGGCAGGGCATCGTGACTACAACCCATTTTTTTGTCCACGGAAGGCACGGAAAACGCGGAAACTTTTCGTACTACTATTGCCCAACTTCTTTTTTTTGTGCAAGATTTTCAGAAAAGCAATCTCCAAGTCATTGGCACACAATCACTTGTCAAGCTGATCCGTCTGATTGTGGTGCCTTTACAAGGCACTGTCTTTGGGTGGGTTCCTCACCCCAGGCTAAAGCCAGGGGTTAAGCATGGTTAAGCACCTACGGCGCAAAGTCAGATGACTGAACCTCTGTGAAGTTGCACTGGCACTGTTTTGCTTTTGAGATGATTCCTTCAAGACCTGCTGATACTTATCCGGGCGGCTCTTCCGGCGCGGAGCGCCACACAAAAATAACCCGGGTGAGGAAGTGCGGAGCACGACGCAACCCGGGGTAGGGACTCCCCCCAAAACCCGCGCCCGAAGGGCGCTACTACAGCAAGTGGAAATGGTTGCTCAAGGCTTTCGACAAGACTGCGTTTGTGTCGCCCTCCGGGCGCGGGCTTCGAGGTGCCGTCCACCCCCGGTTCCCTCGCCCTCCGGGCTCGGTCACCGGGGGTTATTATTGTGCAGCCCTCCGGGCTAAAAGGTGCCATTGTATTTTCACAAGTCGAATTTCAACAATGCAATTTTTTGCCACACTTAAATTATTGCTTAGGAGTTGTAACAAAATTACTTTTACACTTTGTTGCAATACCGTGCTCTTCATGGAAAAGCATTTTCTGTCGCCCCACCGGGGCTGCGTGTTCGGGTGGGTGTTTTACCCAGGGCTGCGCTTTGGCCTGGCGGCCGCGCTTGCCCTGGGCTATGGTCTTTCCACCGCTCCGCGGCTCTTTTGCCAACACTCTTTTTTGCCTGAAACGAAGGTGTGTGGCATAAAAGCGCCAAAGGCGCGAAAGAACACAGCCCGGGGCAAGCCGGGCCGTTAGGCCCGCGCAGCCCCGGGTAGGCATTCCACCAAAATTCAAGCTCTGTAGGAGCGACAGAAGATCGGATCTGTAAAAGTTAATTTTG
This sequence comes from Lentisphaeria bacterium, assembly GCA_033809415.1. GTDB lineage: Bacteria > Verrucomicrobiota > Lentisphaeria > Oligosphaerales > Oligosphaeraceae > JAQVUB01. Next base: position 3,270 of record JAPXLT010000097.1, on the reverse strand, counting down.
TTACAAGCCCTAAGCGACTGAATACAGCGGCAACCATCGCCGGAACAGCAAAAGGACAACGGAAGACAATGATTTTGGACATACACACGCACAATTTCGAAGGCCAGGCGGATGCTGTGGCGGCAGCCGCGCTCGCCCATGGCATTGACCGCTTCCTTTTTCTAGGAGACGTCTTGCGGTACGGCGACCAGCCGACCCAGGAGCAGATACGGCAGGTGAACAATGAAACAGTGGCGGATGTCAGGCGTTATTTCGACCACTGCCGCGGCCTCTGCTTCCTCAATCCCGACAATGCGACGGAATTTGTCGTCGAGGAGGCCAACCGCTGCCTGGACATGCCCGAGTTCCTCGGCATCAAGATGGAGATTTGCACCAACTGCCGCAGTACCCGGATGGACCCGATCATGGAAACCCTCGAATCACGCAATGCGATACTGCTGCACCATTGCTTTTACAAAACCACCGGCAAATGTAGGTTCGAATCCGACCCCTCGGACATTGCCGATCTGGCGCGTCGTTTCCCTCGTGTGAAAATCGTCATGGCCCATCTGGGCGGCGTCGGCATCCAGGGTGTCGAGGACGTTGCCGACTGCCATAATGTCTACATTGACACTTCCGGTGCGCAGCCGGAGGCGGGACTGGTCGAGTATGCTGTGACGCGCATCGGTGCCGAACGCATCGTCTACGGCTCGGATGCGCCATGCCGTACATTCGGTGCGCAAATGGCCAGAATCCGCGAAGCAGACATCACGGAGGCGCAGCGCCGGCTCATCTTTTCTGAAAACGCAAGGAGACTGCTGGGATGGTAGTATTTGATGTCAATCTTTCGACAGGGCGGTGGCCTTTCCGACCCCACCGACAGCAGACAATGGATTTGCTGGTTCCGCACTTGGCGCAGTATGGGATCGCCGGAGGGCTGGTTCGCTCGAGTCAGGCGGCGTTCTCATCGGACCTGCTGCATGAGAACCATGAGCTGGTTCAGGCGTGTCGCCCATACGACAGCTTCAGAGCCTTGCCGGTTGTCCATCCCGGCTACGGATTCTGGCGTGACATCCAAGCGCAGGCCGTGCTGCTCCTGCCCTCCTTCCAGAACTACTCCCTGCTGGACGGAAGGACTTTGGACATGGCACGCGCAATGGCGAAAAACGGGCATTTGTTCGTCATCTCCCTGCGCGAGGAGGACGAACGTTCCCAGCATCCCCTCTGCCAGGTAAAGGCACCGACGGCGGACATCCAGGCCTTCGCCGAGACTGTCCCCCATACACCCGTCATTGTGCTGAACGCATATTTTGGGGAATGCGGCAACTGGAGCGCCGCTAATGTCTATTTTGACATCGCCTTCTACGAACCTTTCAATATCACGGAGTCCCTGCTGGCTGCCCCAAAAGGACGTGTCCTGTTCGGAAGCCATGCCCCGTTTCTCGTTGCCAGCGCGGCGCTCTCGAAACTTCAAGATGGTTTGCCGGAGGCGGACGCCCAGGCCATTGCCCGAGACAACGCCCTGGTCATATTGCGTCAATGAAACCGGGCAACCCCTTTTTGAACAACGAAATGCACGAAAAGACTTGACGCGGACTGATCGCCCGCAACCCATACGGACTTTACACGGACGGGACACGGACTTTACACGGACGACAGATCGGACGGATTGCCATGTGCCAAGGTCGGCTTTACTTTTTCAGTCGGAGGCGATATGGAGCGCCGGCGGCTCGCCGGCATGAAGCCGTCTTCCCTCTTCCATCACCGAAAAATCAAAAAGTTCAAAAAAATCTCAAAAATGAGAAAGGCCTTCAAGGCCAGCAACTTGCGCGTCTGGTTTTTGAAAATCTTTCACAAAAAACAAGATTCTGGGTGATAGTAGTACGAAAAAATTTGCATGCGTAAAAACGAAGCATAAAAAAGGATGGAAAGATGATGGACAACCTGTATTACGCTGAAATGCTGAACAAGTACATTCCCTGGGGAAGCAGCACCTGCTCGAAACACGCGATGCTCACGCCGGAGGAACCCGCCGTCATCGTCAGCGGCAAGGGATGCCGCGTAAAGGACGCCGACGGGAAAGAGTACATTGACTTCCGCAACTCGCTGGGGCCGGTGAGCCTGGGCTATTGCTACAAACCGGTCGATGACGCCATCCGTAGCCAGCTGGACAAGGGGATTATTTTCGGCTATCCCAGTCCCCTCGAGGCCGAAGTGGCTGCGACTATCACCGAAATCATCCCTTGCGCCGAAAAGGCACGCTTCCTGAAGACCGGCGGCGAAGCTGTCGCCGCCTGCATCAAGTCTGCCCGCTATGTTACCGGGCGTGACCATGTCATCCAGATCGGCTATAACGGTTGGCTGAACTCCTTGGCCACGGATGCTATGATCTTGCCAAACCGTAAAGGCACTTCTGCCGAGACGGGCATTCCTGCAGGCATCGCCTCCTTACACCATGCGGCGACATGGAACGATACCGGAAAACTGGAGGAACTAGGCAAGGCGTACGGTGATAACCTGGCCGCCGTGGTCGTAGCTGCCGACTATGCTGACATGGACGCAGGGCGCAGCTTCTACCCATATCTGTGCGCATTCACCGAACGCTATGGCGCGGCGCTGGTCTACGATGAAATCGTCACAGGATTCCGCATCGCGTTGGGCGGCGTGCAGGAGTTCTATGGCATAACGCCGGACATGGCCGTGTTCGCAAAAGGCATCGCCAACGGCATGCCGCTGTCCGTGTATTGCGGCAAGGCAAAATGGATGGACGCTTTCGACAAAGCCGTCGTTTCATCGACCTACGGTGGTGAGGCACTGTCACTGGCCGCCGCCAAGAAGGTCATTGAAATCTACCGCACCGAAGATGTCATTGGTCATCTGTGGCGCATGGCTGCACGCATGTGGGGTGGTCTGGAAAGGATTTTCAAGGAATACAGCTTGCCGGTCCAGATGGGCTGCATCGACCGCCCAGTTGCTTTCTTCACGCCCAGGCCAGGAGCCGACCTTGGACAAGTCCAGAAGATGCAACGCGCCATCTTCAAGGCGGGCGTCGCCCTCTATAACGGCGGCTATGTCAACTACTCGCACCAGACGGAAGACATTGACGAGGCACTCGAGCGCGTCGAAAGTGCAGTGAAAACCTTGTGAATACACCAATAGATCAACAGAATACGGGGAAGCGCCTCACCCTAAAATTTCGTACTACTATCCCTCGACTTCTTGTTTTTTCAGAAAGATTTTTCAGAAAAGCAAGCTTTAAGTCATTGGCATATAAGCACTTCTCCGTCTGAT
>JAPXLT010000096.1:0-15405 GCA_033809415.1 Lentisphaeria bacterium | reverse complement strand
GTTTCTCCATTATGTGGGAGATTTATTTCAGGTTAAACTCATCCAGCAGGATGCTTCTGGCTTCTTCCGCAGCGCGGGTTTCTGGAAATTCCTTGACGATATCGAGCAGATAACGCTTGGCTGCATCCGGACGGCGATGCCGGCGCAAAAGATAGAACTTGGCCTGAACCAGCAAGCGCTCCGCCTGCGTTTCCTGCGCATTCTTCAGCAGTTTCTCAGCTTCCGCACGACGCGGATGATCCGCTTCAGCTCGAGCAAGGAAGGTCTCCGCTTCGCGGACTGCCGCACGCAGTTTACGCCCGTCGCCATCACCTTTTCGGCTGAATTTCTCGAGCAGCAGGGCAAAATCGAGGCGCACTTCATTCTGGGCGGGGTCTTTCTTCAAAATGGCCTGATAGACATTGGCAGCCTCCTCGGGGTTGTTGATTTCCAGCAGGAGTTCCGCCAGCTTCATGCGGTCTTTCAGGGATACATGAATCGCGGGAGTTTCGCGGACAATCAGTTCATAAATGGCCGCTGCTGTATGCTCATCGTGAATGCCCAGGAAGGTGCCTTTTCCGTTTTCGAAGCAGTCCGCCAGCTGTCGCAGCTCGTCAACCGTCTTTTCATAGGAAATATAGAGCGGATATCCGGTAAGGAGCTTCTCATAACTTTCTTTGGCGACATGAATTTTGCCGGCCAGCAGCTGACAGCGGGCCTGTTTCGACAGCAGCAACGCAACGTTGGCCTTCTCCGTATACATTCTGGCCAGCCGTCCATAAACTTTGGCAGCCTGTTTATATCGCCCTGCCGCTTCCGCAGCCTCTGCGGAAGAATGCAACTCCCGGATTTCGTCGACCGATTCATAGGGCGGCTGCTCGTACAGGAAAGTGCAGCTGTTGCAAAGAAGCAGCAGAAAGCTGATGGCCAGAACGGAAATATTCGACATTTTATTCATTTGGATTTTCGTGTCCTTTCGTGCTTTTCGTTGTTCAAAAAAATTCCTCGGTTCCCTTCTTCCACTGACGTTTTACGGGCTATCAGATATCCAGGTCGATTTTGACTTTCGGGAAGGCGGTCAGGCGAAACATGATCATCGCTTGAAAGTCATAATTATCCCAGCCTATCCCCAGCACCATCGTCCAGCAATGCAACTGCCGGGTAATCCGATAGGTATGCTCGGCAAGGCGATTGTCCTCGAGATCATACTCGATATGGATTTCTGCGGATGTGCGTTCATTGATGGGAATGGACAGCTCCGTCGTCAGGGTGTCGGCTGTCTCAAAGTATTTTTTGAGATAGCTGCTTTCGCCGGTGAAATCGACAAGGCTGCTGCCCATCGAGTAAGTGCTGCGTGAAAGATGGTCGTTGCGGTAAATATATTTAACGCGGGCATTGAATTTGTCCTCTTCACCAAAGCGCAAGCCATATTCACCACGATGAATCTCCCCTTCGCCCATATCATAAAGAAGCGCCGCCCAAGTCTGAAAATCCGGACGGATATTGAAAGCCAGGCGGTTCCCGAAGTCACCCCAGTATTTTTCGGATTCCTCGCCGCGGTCGAAATGTACATCGGCATAGGTCTGCCAGTTCAGCAGCGTACGAATTTGCTCTGCCTGCCGAGTCTGCCAGCGCTGATCCAAGCCAACACGCAGAAAATGCTGTTTTTCGAGGCGGTCGATTTCATCAAAGAAGTAGAGATGGTCGCGGTCTTCGGAGGGTTCCGGGGCAAAAGTATAATTCAGATATGGTTCGACAACATGGCGCAGCCCATCAATGTTCAATCCCTTCAGGCTGAATTCCTGCCAGTCACTGTAAAACTTGCTTTTCATTTCCATGCCAAATTCTGCGGCGAAGCGGGTTCTGCTGCCGCCTGCATCGTCATAATCCTGCACCGGAAACAGATTCTGCGGGGCATCGGGATTATCGGCGGCAATGCGATCCGCCAAATCCTGCTGACTGATTTTGCGCCGACTGGTGCGACTATAAGAAGTGGCGCGGAAACTGGCCCTGGGGGTCAATGTCAGTGTGTCCCGGAGATCGAGCGGCAAAGAGAAGGTATGCAGGGTGTCGGCGCGGAAACTGGCGTAATCATCCGGATCGTTATGCAGCAGCGGCAGATAATCCGCTGCGGGAATGAATTCATCGCGGTCGCGGTCGTTGTTGCGCCATTTGAGGCTGTAATAGCCCAGGCTGTTTTCGCTGTTGTAGAGCAATGGAGTGTCCATCAATGCGATGCGCGGGATAGTCAGGCGCAGTTCCGGCAGTTGCTGCATCGTCGTATAAAATGTATTGACGCGGGGGCGCACGGTCAAACCCAGATTGAAATAAGCGTGGTCATAGCTCAAATCCACAAAGGATTTGGGCTGTTCGAGGCGGCGATAATCCCGCCGGAACCAGTCCTCGAGCATTGCTGAATCGCTGAGCCAGTCCGCATTCATGCGCAAAGACAAGCCTTCGCTGAGAACTTGCCGGTAATAGGCGTTGACTCGGAAACGGTCTTCCTCCGCTTCAAAGCGTCTGTTGAAGCCAGGGGAGGTTTCCGGCGTATCATTGTCATGCAGCGCATAAAGCTGCGTCTTCAATTCACGCTGCGCACTTTCAAATTCGCTGCTGTAACCAGCGCCGACACCTCGTTTGGACATCAGATCGACATAGAGCCTACTATCGCCTATCGTTTCATTCTTCCAGATTCTGCCGACTTGCAGATAGGCGCCCTTCCGCCCGGAATAGCCCGGCTTGATAATCAGTCCGGCCTGGTCGGCATTTGTGCTGCCCCACAACCAGGGTAGATAGAAGACGGGCACTCGTCCGAATTTCAGGACGACGTGCTTCGCGGTAAAGGTCTGATCGGAACGATGCGTCATTTGCGCAGCTTGCAGGCAGTAGTGCGGCTGTGGACAGTCACAGGTGCTCAACCAGCCCTTCCGGATCTGCTTGCTGCCTGCCTCATCCATCGTCCCCTCTTCGCCAGCTGCAAACCAAACCTTGCTCTCGAGCCGGAAGGGACCAAAACGCAGTGTTTTCTTCTGAAAATTCCCCTGCAGAGCCGGTGCCTGCCAGCTGCCCTGATCCTGCATGGTAATCACCACATCGCCAGAAGCCGTATAGTCAAAAGTCTTCTGATTGATCGAAGCCTCCTTCGCCGTCAGCTTGAGGATACCATAGGTGACAACAACATTCCCCTTGGCCAAAACCGCCCCCGTCTCAACATTGTGAGATAACTCATCAGCCTCGATCTTTAATTCGTCAGCCTCGAGCAACGACTGGAAATCCTGCGCCCGGAGAAAACTAGATAAAATGACGAATATCGCAACGAAAATGTAACCTGAACGCATGGAAAACTCCAAAAAGGCTATAAGAAACGATAGCGGAAAAAACGATATAAAATATTGCAATATGCAAAATTAACAAGTAAACAACTGTTTTTTAACCACAAAAGGGCGTTTTCATTCTCTTAACCACGTCGGGAAATGGCTCGTTTTTTAATGGACAGGGACACGATGGACGCAATGGACGTCATGGACGCAAATGGACACGTTTTTATGGACAGAATGGACACGTACAGCAGGTGATGTACTTGAACCTGTCCATTCGTCCATCAAACGGAAAGTCCATCGTGTCCATCCCGTCTATGATGTCCATGAAAATGAATGAAGATGCCCTGCAACCACAAAAAGCACAAAAAGGCGGACATGCATCGTCCATGTCTATCGTCCATTCCATTCCATTTTTGTCCATCGTGTCCATTTTGTCCATCATTGTCCATGTCCAACGTCCATCTCATTCTTTCCGCAGCAGTTTGAAGGGGTGTTTTTTGCCGGTTTTGATGGTAATGCTTTTCTGGAGAATTTCGTCGGCATCGGCATCCGGCAGGCGGACTTGGCGGACGTTTTTTTCTGCGAGGCTGATTTCCTGTAAAGCGATGGCCAGCCCTCGAAGAAACTCGCTGCTGCAGAATTGGCATGTTGTCAGAACATCCTCGCGCCGCAGCCTGTTTTGACCGGCATGCAAGTTTTGGCCGCAAGCCAGAACGGCGGCGGAGACACGGCAGCCCAGCGCGTGCGACAAGATGATCTCCATCACCAGATCATGGCCGAGAATATCCGCACCATTTTTGCGAGCCAGGTCCGCTTCCGCGCCAGTGCAGAAATGGAAGCCAGGGAAAGCCTGATAGGTACAGAGCCTGAAGTTGATGCCGACCTGATCAAGCGCATTGACGATTTCAGAGTTCAACTCTTGCGAAAGCGCATGGTTCAAATCCGGGAAAAAATTTTCCAGCAATTCATGCAAGCCATCCAGCGGGGAAAAGGCATATCCGTTGAGGAAATCCGTCATCAGTGTCCAGTTGCCAATTTTTATTTCCGGGATCAAGCTGATCCCGTTGTCGATAAACAGGTGCTTGCGGATTCCCAGATGCCAAGCAGCTGTCAGCGGCAGGATACAGGGATAGAGTCCCCCCCCTTCGCTAAGATGACGGTGCCCCTGGGAAACCAGCACGGGAACTCCGCGGCTGAAGCCAAACTGCAAGCTGGGTTGCACCCGATCCGGAGTCGGTTGCAAGGGCATCCCCGGCAACTGATACATGGGCAGGCAAAGTGGTTCGCTATCAAAAAGTCCAACCGTGTCAAAACCCGGCCCGAATTGAAGGAAAAATTCGGCGGAATCGACCCCCGGGAACTTTTCCCGCAGAAAAGACGCGGAAAGGCTATTGGCACGCCGCAGGCGCTCCGCTGGCGTCCATTCGGTTTCTTTTTGGAAGAAAACATTCACCATGTCGCCTCCATGGTTTGCGGTTCCGGGGCAAAAACGGAACTGCTCTTTTCCGTTGGCGGCCAGGAATAAGACCATTCCGTCTGCTGATAATCGAGCTTGCGTCCATTACTGCTGATGATGGCTGTCGGCGTCTTGAGCCGGAACTGAAAGGAAAGCCCGCTGGCCAGTTTCTGCAAGCGAGTCCGGGTTTCCGGCGCCAAACCCGAAGGGACTGGAGACAGACTTCCCTTGAATTGATAATCCCCCAGTGCATTTTTATCCAGATGAAAGTCCCCGAAAATCCCGCTGTTGATCGCTTTTTCGGCATCGCGCGCCAAAACAATAATCTCGACATGGCGGATGTGATTTTCGATGTACTGCCGATATTGGCGCACTTCCAGACCGTTCTCAGTAAAGAATTTTCGAACAGCCGATTCATTGAGAAAATTTCCTGAAGGCTCATTTTGCTTATCCCTGAGGAAAATATCAGCATTTTGCCAAAGAACGACCTGTTCCTCATGGAAGGAATATTCATAGGTTGCCACACAAGAGGAATCCCGGTTGAACGTGAGGGTCTGCTTGAAGGTCAGACAACCGGAATAAAGCAGGCACAAACTAGCCACCAAAAATAAAAAAAGCTGCCTTGAAAAAACTGTTCGCATACTCTTTCCTGGAAACGGAATTATAGTAAGGTTTTCCCCTTGATTAAGATAACGCTTGTTCTGCTGCCTGACAACCTGCATAGGAAAAACACACGCGGACAAAACCCTAGAAAAAATTTCGTGTCTTTTCGTGCTTTTCGTTGTTAAAAAATGCTTTTTTGCGATTCTTTTCGTACAATGGAAATCATCGGCATAGGATTATCTGGCGGTGCTGACAGCGCAATGGCTGCCTGGCTTTTGAAGCAGTCCGGCCATCAGTTGCGCGGTTTCACGATGCGCCTGCATCCCGGTGCCGACACGGCAAAGGCCGAGCGAGTTGCGGAAAAACTAAGCATTCCGCTGGAAATCCTGCACCTGGAAGACTTTTTTGAAGACAAAATCATCTCTGCTTTTGTCAATAGTTACGCAGAGGGCTACACACCATCCCCTTGCGTTCTCTGCAACCGGATTTTCAAATTCGGCATCATGCTGGAAGCAATCCTCGAGGCCGGTTGCACCCGCATGGCTACCGGCCATTATGCCCGATTGGAAACCGCCGAAGACAAACGCATACGCCTGCTGCGCGGTGCCGACAAGGCTAAAGACCAGAGCTATTTCCTTGCCCAGCTTTCACAGAAACAGCTCGCGAAGGTCTGTTTCCCGCTGGGCGAACTCCGCAAGGAGGATGTTTTCAGGCAGGCCATCGATCTGCAATTGATTTCGCAGCAGGAACCCGATAGCCAGGACCTCTGTTTTCTCCCCGATGGAGATTTCTCGGAGCTGGTCGCCGCACGCCATCCGGAACTCTGCCGGGAGGGCTGGATTCTTGACTGCCACGGCAAAAAACTTGGCAAGCATCAGGGCGCTTACCGCTATACCCGCGGGCAGCGTCGCGGCTTGGGACTGGGTAGCGGACCGTGGTTCGTAAAAGATATCAATATCCCGGAAAACCTGGTCATTGTCGGAACGGCAAACCAAATTCTGGGGGAAACAGTTCTCCTGAACGGCATGAACTGGCTGAGAAATCCCTCTCCGGAACATCAGAGCATCCCCTGTCACGCTCAAATCCGCTACCGCATGACAGCAAAGTCAGCGAAGCTAACCCCCCGCCCACAGAAGGAAGGCGTCATCACGTTCGAAAATCCAGTTTCCGCAATCACACCCGGACAGCTCGCAGTCTGTTACGATGACCAGGAAGTCATCGCCTCCGGATGGATTATAGGGGGCAGGGGGCAGGGGGCAGGGGGCAGGTTAGCTGGATCAGACAGATCGGTCTGAATCCGGCATAATGCCTTGCGTCAGAGGCGATATGGAGCGCCGGCGGCCCGTCGGCAACGGCATAGCGGTTCGCTTTCATGAAAAATACGGGTAGACGCCAGCCCTGAAAGGGCATGACATACCAGCCCAGGGCAACGCCCTGGGTTAGGAACCACCACATCCGCATAAGCCCTGTAGGGGCGTGACATAATCCCTAATCAAAATCTTTCATAACAAGGAGTTTAGGAGTAGTATGACAACCGAAGCAACCCAACTCAAGGCAGAGAAGCGCGAGAAATTCTGGGGAATGGTATCCCTGATCACTGCCATCGTCCTCTTCAGCACCATCGAAATTGTCAGCAAAAACATTGCTGGAAAATGCAGTATTGACTCTTATATGATGGTCTTTTTGCGGTTTTTCGGCACGGGCATAGTTCTGCTGAGCGTAGGTCTGCCCGCTTATCTCCGCAAGGGTGGAACATTCGGCCTGCAAGACTGGAAATATTTCATCCTGAACGGTTTGATTGGTATTGCCATCAGCATAAGTTTTTTCCATATGGCGATCAACATGTTTGAAAATGCCTCGTCATCGGCCGTCGTCTTCAGCGCCAATGCCGTTTTTGCGATCGTCATTGCGCGCTTTATGAATAATGAACCCTGGGCACTCCATAAGTGGGCTGCATTGATCCTGGCACTCGGGGGAATCACCCTGTTCATCTTCGAAAAAGGAACTCCGACGGTCGATGCCCTGAAAGCAATTCTGGTGATGTCGCTTGCTGCTCTCGGTTTTGCCTACAGCGTCTGCCTCACCCGGAAAGTCGTCAACAAATACGGCGCGACCTTTTTCATGGGAATCTCATCCCTGCTGGGGAGTTTGTTCATCCTTCCCGTAGCCTTCGCCAACATGAAAGGAAATCTGCTCGAAGAAATTCTCAAAGCCTGGCCAGAACTGCTCTACATTGTCCTGATCGGAACTGCACTGGGATATCTGCTGTATTACATCGGTCTGAAAAGAATCAGTGCTTTCATTGCATCCATGGTCTTCTTCCTCAAACCCGGACTGGCTTGCATCCTGGCATGGCTGATCCGGGGCGAAAAAATGAACGCATGGACGCTGTCCGGCACTGCAATCGTCTTCATGGCATTATGCCTGACCCTGATCAATAATCGCAAATAACACCTGTTAAATAGTGTGGACAGGGTGGAACGCTTTGCAACCACACAGACGACTCAACTCCATAAAGCCGACCTTGGCACATGGCGATCCGACCGATCTGTCGTCCGTGTAAAGTCCGTGTCCCGTCCGTGTAAAGTCCGTGTGGGTTGCGGGCGATCAGTCCGCGCCAAGCCTTTTCGTGTATTTCGTGGTTAAAAAATCTTTTTTTGGATGGGATCTAATTATGAAAATCCGTGTGGACGGAATAGGGTTGTTTTGCAGCCTTGGAAGAACGCCGGATGAAGTCTATCAGCGGATGTGTGCCGGCGAACATGCGTTCCGACCGATCTGGCGTTTTTCGGTCGAAACTTGTCAGCAAAAGAATGCCGGGCAGATTTCACCAGATGACGAGGATTTTCTCCGGAATCGTTTCCCTGAACAGGACTTGGCAGGCGCCCTGCTAGTCGAGGCCGCGCAACAGGCAGTGAATCAGGCCGGTCTGCCGGATGGCGACACATCAAGGATAGGTATCGTGCTGGCAACCAATTTCGGCCCCCTCGAGGCGCAGGAATGGCTCTGGCGTGAAAAAATAGATACTGGGGAAGTTTCCATCGAGAGTAGCGGTCTGGTTGATGATTTTCTGCCTTCTGCCGCCAGGTTGCTTGGTTGTGGCGGTCCTCGTGCGCAACTGTCGATGTCCTGCGCTTCCGGACTAGCGGGCATTGCGGTCGCACGCGATATGCTGTTGAGCGGACGCGCAGACCATGTCCTAGTAGCCGCCTATGACTTGCTCAGCGAATTCTCCTGGCACGGACTGAATAACTTGCGCACCATTACCAGTGATGTGATGCGCCCCTTCGACCGGTGCCGGTCAGGAACGATTTTCAGTGAAGGGGCAGCAGCGGTCTTATTGAGCAACGACAGTGCGGTTCCTGCTCGAACGGAACCGCTGGCTTATCTGGCAGGCGCAGCAACGAATAACAACGCCTTTCACATCACCGCGCCATTGCCTGAAGCGGAAGGTTCACGCCTAGTTATGCTCGAAGCACTCCGCCTAGCCAACATGAAGCCGGAGAATATCGATCATATCTGCGCACATGCCACCAGCACCGTCGCCAACGACAAAACGGAAGCGGGGGCATTAAGAAACCTCTTTCGAGAACGCCTGCGCACAATGACGGTTGCGGCTCATAAATCCCAGCTTGGCCACCTTCTCGGCGCCGCCGGCCTGGCCGAAATGATCATCACCATCCTCGCCATGCAGCACTCGATCATCCCACCAACCCTGAACCATCAGCAAATGGACCCGGATTGCGAACCCATCGACTGCATCCCAGGAAACGCAAGATTCAGGCAATTCAATTCCGCAATCATCAACTCCGCAGGAATCGGCGGAAACAACAGCGCAGCAATATTAACACGACATGCGCCTCAATTTTAACCACGAAAAGCCCGAACAGACTTGGCGCAAACTAACGTCCACAACCTATTTTTTGTCCACGGAAAGCACGGAAAACTCGGAAAATTTGTAGGGTTGCGGCTTCGACGGATGAAATGACACGCGGTTTAAAAGTAGCGCAACCGTCCCGGTTGTGATTGATGTTTGCCCTCCCACGCCCGAACACTCCCATCTGCAAGAGGCAGGATGCAGATCAGCCGGATCAGTCAGATTGGACGGATCGGGCGGCTTACGGCATAACGCATTACGCCGTAGGCGTTTAACCATGCTTAACCCCAGGCCTGGGGTGAGGAACCCACCCAAAGACAGTGCCTTGTAAAGGCACCACAATCAGACGGGAAAGTGCTTATTATGCCGAACTTTCACAAAATAAGTGAAAGATAGCTTAAAAACTTTCACTTTTTATGTGAAACTATTGCAGTGATAAAGAAATCGAGTGATAGCACGAAAATTATTTAGAAGAACGGGTTTTTCTTTTCGTTGCCGATTGTTGATGCGCCATGATGTCCGGGATAGACCTTCGTCTCATCAGGGAGCTTGAATAAGATATTGTGGATGGAATGCATTATTTGCTTCTGGCTGCCGCCGGGAAAATCCGTGCGGCCATGAGTGCCTTTGAATAACGTATCTCCTGTCAGAACGAATTTTTCGTTGGGGAAATAGAAGCAGACACCGCCTCGGGTATGCCCGGGCGTATGCAGCAGCGTGAACTCGAGTCCGTCTATAACTGGGATTTCCGGCACTGGGGCAGGAAGATTCTCAGCTGCCGGAATCCAGGGCAGCAATGCATTGTCAGGGCTCTGGTATAGGGAAACGTCCTCGGCATGAATCCAGACCGGAACCTGCCATTTTTTTGCCAAGTGGGGCACTGCCAGGAGATGATCAACATGTCCATGCGTCATCAGGATCGCACGCGGAGTCAACCCCACTGCCGCAACCCGTTTTTCGATCAACGCCGCATCCGCGCCGGGGTCCACTACATAGGCTTCCTTCGTCTCAGAATGCCAGACAAGGTAACAGTTGACACTGAGAATACCAACAACAATGATATCAAGATTTACCATGACAGCTAATAACTCTACATCTCTTCACAGTTAAAAACACACCCCGCACCCCGCACCCTGCACCCTGCACCCTACCCCCTACACCTATGACATGCGACCAAGCGCCCCTCGTATTCCAGCAGCGGAGGAATCGAATGTCTGCACTCCGGCAAGGCGACTGGACAGCGCGGAGAAAAGGCACAGCCCTCGAGGCATGTCCGGGAAACTTCCCCGACGGGAATTGGCGCTTTTTTTGAACGCTTTTTGCCTGGCACCGGAATGGCTGAAATCAGCGTCTTGGTATAGGGGTGCAATGGAGAATCCAGGATATCGGCAGTATCTCCGCATTCAACCAGTTTTCCCAGATACATGACTGCAATACGCTGCGAGATCAGGCGCACGACGCTCAGGTCATGCGAAATAAACAGGTAGGTAAGCTGATGCTTTTCGCGCAGTTCAATCAGCAGATTGATCACCTGAGCCTGCACCGAGACATCCAGCGCGCTGACCGGCTCATCGCAAACCACAAAGCGCGGTTGCAGAGACAAGGCGCGGGCAATGCTGATCCGCTGCCGCTGACCGCCGGAAAATTCGTGCGGAAAACGGAAACGGCTCTCCGGTTCGAGTCCCACTTCGCGCATCAGGCGGCTGGCCGCTTCATCGCGGGTTTCGCCCTCGAGCATGCCATGCTCGAGCAATCCCTCAGTGATCAGTTCCTGGACGCACATGCGCGGATTCAGGGAGGAGTAAGGATCCTGGAAAACCATCTGCAAGTTGCGCCGTGCCTGCCGCAAAGCTCGACCTTTCATAGCAGTCAATTCCTGACCGTCAAAAAGAACCTTGCCGGACGTCGCCTTCTCGAGACCCAGGATCGCCCGCCCCAACGTCGTCTTGCCGCAACCCGACTCGCCGACCAGACCCAATGTCTGACCGGCGGTCAGCGACAATGAAACCCCGTCAACCGCACGCACCTGACCGACTACCCGCGGGAAAACGCCACGCCGAATCGGAAACCAGACTTTTAATTCGCTTACGCTCAACATGTGCAGTACAAGGTTCGTAAATAGACCGTGTCCAAAAAGGATTTTTTAACCACGACACACACGGACGGGACACGGACGGGACACGGACGGGACACGGACGGGACACGGACGGGACACGGACTTTACACGGACAGCTGATCGGTCGGATCAGCGATGTTGGAATCAGCCCTGAAAGGGCGCGACATACCAGCCCAGGGCAACGCCCTGGGTTCGGATACCCACCCATCCGCAAAGCCCTGAAAGGGCGCGACATAGGAACCAGCCACAGCGTAATTCCCAGCCAAAATCTTTCACCCAACAAGAAGTTGGGTGAAAGAATGAAAACGCCCCGACAAGGTTCGTCAATCGTCAGCGGTCGGCTTCCGGGACGTATGCCGGCAGTTTTTTCTCCGCAAAGGCTGGTTTCAGCTGTGCGAAGCGCTGGCGTCCCATCACCAGAGGGACTGAGGGCCAGTCTTCGCCGATCAGCGGAGTTGCATAGCGCAGGAAATCATCGGTGACGTCACATTTGTCCTTGCTCAGCCATTCGGCGGGGAAGGTGCGTTCCGAGTTGGCGACATCGCCCAGCGGCACCTTGTCATAGCGCACATTGTAGATCAGCCCCGGATCCCGCAGGATCGTGGACATGTAGCCGCCCTGCCCCTCGACACCAAGCAAGACCGCCTTCTGCCCGACCCGGTACGCTTCATCAAGATCGACGACCGATGCGTAGATGGCGGTATCGCGCTGATCGGTTCCATAGGTCTGGCCACGCGCACTGCCTTTTGCCGGCAATCCATGCCGGTTCAAATAGTTCACCATCGCCTGCTGAACGGTCAGCTCACTGGCGCCAAACTGGGCATGCCCGAAACTGTCCCGGAGAACACCGATATCCCCCACATCACAGCCTTCGCTGATGACCACAATCGCCCGCCCGCGGCTCTTGACCATCGCATTGACTTTCTCAGCCATCTCCTCCATGCTAAGTTTTGCTTCAGCGATGAAGATCAGCAACGGCATTTCGCGTTTCGGGTCCGCCAGGCGCGCAGCTGCCGGGATGTAACCGATCTTGCGCCCCATCGCCTGCAAGACCAGAACCGGGTCTGCCGGGCAGGAGCCGCGGTTTTCCTCATCGGCATTCTGCACGATCTGTGCCCAGTAACGCGCCACGGAACCATAACCCGGCGTGTGATCGATAAGCTTGAATTCGCTGTCCCCGACATCATTGTCAATCGTTTTCGGAATGCCGATGCCCAGCACATCAAGGCCGCGCTCCTGCGCCAGGCTGGCGACCTTGTGCGCAGTATCCATCGAATCATTGCCGCCATTGTACAGAAAATACCCGATATTGTGTGCTTTCAAGACAGCGACAATCCGGTCAAAATCCTCTTGCTGGTTCTTTTTCACCTTGTAACGGCAGGTGCCAATCGCGCCGGCTGCCGGAGTATTGCGCAACAGGGCAATTTCCTGTTCATCCTGAACACTCAAGTTCAGCAATTCCTCTTTCAATACCCCTTCTATGCCGTGCCAGCCGGCATAGACCTGGTCAATCTTGTCTGGAAAACAGCGGGCGGCCTCGACCACACCACGCAACGAACTGTTGATCACCGGCGATGGACCACCGGACTGAGCTACCAGTAAATTTTTTCTGGCCATTATTTATTCTCCTGAAATCAAAGCGGTTATCCCGCCAGGGTAAAAGAACGTACCAGCGAGTCTTCCATCGCTGGCTATTGTCCATTAAGGAAATACTAGAGTAAAGGGACAGTCGTCTGCGGTGCGTAGTGCGGAGAATTGTATTCTGCCTCCATTCCCCTGTACCCGTTCCCAACGCACTTCGCACCCCGCACTACGCACTCCATCCCTTCGCACTCTGTACTACAGAAAACCCATTACAATATGGAGTCCGTTCAGACTCCGGAATATGCGCTGAAGCCGCCATCGATCGGGATGACCGTGCCGGTGACGAAACCGGCGGCCTGATCGCTGACCAGCCACAGCAGAGCGCCAATCAGATCACTGGGTTCGCCAAATTTCCCCATCGGGGTATGGTTCATGATCTTCTTCGAGCGCGGGGTCAGGCTGCCATCCGGATTCATCAGCAGGGCGCGGTTCTGGTCAGTCAGGAAAAATCCCGGAGCGATCGCGTTGACCCGGATGCCGGCCGGCGCCATATGCACCGCAAGCCACTGCGTGAAATTGCTGACGGCGGCTTTGGCTGCACTGTAGGCGGGAATTTTAGTCAGCGGCTTAAAAGCATTCATCGAGGAAATATTGATAATGGTTCCGCTGCCACGCTGTGCCATCGGCTTGCTGAACACCTGGGTCGGCAAAAGCGTCCCGAGGAAATTCAGATTGAAGACGAACTGGATGCCGGCCGGATCGAGATCATAGAAGGAAATCTGCGACGGGTCCGCCTTTTCGAAAATTTCTTTGCTGAAGGTTTCCTGCGAAGTTGTGCCCTTCGGGTGATTTCCGCCCGCGCCATTGATCAGGATATCGCAGGGACCGTAGGTCTTGCGGATCACTTCATCGGCCTCTTCGATACTGGAACGTTCGAGGACATTGCAGGCAACGCCAATCGCCTGTCCACCTTTGCTGGTAATCACGCCGGCCACTTTGTCCGCAGCCTCCTTGCGCAAATCCAGCACAGCCACTTTCGCCCCGCATTCCGCCAGAGCCTCGGCCATCCCGCTGCATAGAATGCCACCACCACCGGTCACCAAAGCAACCTTGCCACTTAAATCAATCTTGAAGGGAACCGACATTTCTTCTCCTTTCCAATAGTTGCAACAATACATCGTCACCATAACGAAAAACAGGTATCCTTTAAAGATACACCCCCAACCAGAAAAGGTAAAGCTAAAGAACAAAATTCAATCAACCCAAGTGACAGTTGTAACCACGAACCACACGAAAAGACACGAAAATTTTTTATGGGGGTGTTGCTCAGACGGATGAAATGGCATGGGTTTAAAAAGTAGCGCAACCGTCCCGGTTGTGATTGATGCTTGCCCTCCTACGCTTGAACGCTCCCGTATGCAAGCGGCAGGATGCAAGTTAGTCGATCGGCCTTATTCCGGCGTAACGCATTACGCCGTAGGCGTTTAACCATGCTTAACCCCAGACTTCAGTCTGGGGTGAGGAACCCACCCAACGGCAGTGCCTTGTAAAGGCACCACAATCAGACGGAGAAGTGCTATATACCAATGAATTGGAGCCTTCTTCCCAGAAAAAATCTTTCACAAAAAAGAAGGTTTCGAGTGATAGTACGAAAAAATTTCATGACAGTAGCTTTGACTGCTAGAATGCGTTTCATTTTTGAGATTTTTTTGGTTTTTCGGTAATAAAAGCGATCCGCGCTCATCAATATTTTAAAACCCCTTGCAAACTGACAATTTTTTCCATTTCCGGAAGTTTTTGTCAGATGCAAGCAAGGCTTTTTTACTATCGCCCGATATCTTGCTTGTGATTTTCGGGAACCCGATACGCAAGTTTCTGGACTTGAAACCCTTTCTCATTTTTGAGAAAACTTTTGAACTTTTTGAGTTTTCGGTGATGGGGGGGAGAGTGCAGCCGGCTTCCTGCCGGCGCTCCATATCGCCTCCGACGCAATTGCGTAAAGCCGACCTTGGCACACAAGAATTTTGGGCAGGGCAGGGATTATGTCACGCCCTTACAGGGCTTTGCCGATGGTGATCCCTGACCCAGGGCGTTGCCCTGGGCTGGTATGTCGCGCCCCTTCAGGGCTAATTCCAGCATCGCCGATCCGACTGATCTACTTGATCCGTCCGATCCGACTGATCAGTCGGAGAAACCAATAAGCCAGATCAGAAATTCGCGTGCCATTCCATCCGTCAAAGCAGCAACCTTATAAATTTTCCGAGTTTTCCGTGCTTTCCGTGGACAAAAAATGGGTTGTAGTCGTGATGCCCTGCCGGCGAGCCGCCGGCGCTCCATATCGCCTCCGACGCAATTGCGTAAAGCCGACCTTGGCACATGGCGAGCCGTCCGATCTGTCGTCCGTGTAAAGTCCGTGTCCCGTCCGTGTAAAGTCCGTGTGGGTTGCGGGCGATCAGTCCGCGCCAAGTCT
>JAPXLT010000095.1:0-15444 GCA_033809415.1 Lentisphaeria bacterium | reverse complement strand
AGACAGTGCCTTGTAAAGGCACCACAATCAGACGAAGAAACGCTTATATGCCAATGACTTGGAGCTTTCTTTTCAGAACAATCTTTTACAAAAAAGAAGAAGTCGAGTGATAGGAGTAGCACGTACAGCAGGTGACATTTTTTTGTGCCTGTCCATTCGTCCATCAAACGTCAAGTCCATCGCGTCCATGATGTCCATTCGTGTCCCTGTCCATAAAAACACTCATTTTGCCGTTTGAACGGGATTAGGAATTGCTATGACTTCCTGGGGGGTTCCATGTTTCAAATCACATTTTCTATGCTTCCGTATGATTTCTTATGATTTTTCTTGAAATTCCGTTTTTCCGGCACTATGTTTTCGCCGTGGTTCAGAAATCATCCAGCCCCACCCACCTAGGGGGCAACCCACCCTTAATAAGATACGCGCGTGCGTGCGAGGCGGAAACGGGAGGGCGCGCAGTGGATATGGTGGACGGGATACCGATGCCCCCCACACCACGCCCCCTGCACCCTGCACCCTGCACCCTGCACCCTGCACCACGCATCCTGAACATCACAACCGGGACGGTTGCGCTACTTTTAAACCACATGCCGTTCTATTCGTCAAAGCAGCAACCCTACAAAACTTTCCGAGTTTTCCGTGCTTTCCGTGGACAAAAAATGGGTTGCGGGCGATCAGTCCGCGCCAAGTCCTTTCGTGCATTTCGTTGTTCAAAAAGAATTCTCGGTTAACCGGAGGTCACTGACACCTTACCAGAAAGAAATCGTTGCTCATGCAAAGTGAAAGCCATGAAATCGACGTGGATGTCGCCCTGATAGACGTTGACGGCACCATTACAACCCCCACACGGAAAACAGACTTTGCAGTTCCGCCGCTCGAGCATCTGCTGCGCATGGTGATGCACCATGACTCCATCCCGCGGACAGAGGCGCTGGCGAAAATCCGGCAGATCGGGGACATCGAGACAAGTTGCATTTTCAACTTCCTGGCGCCACTGGGGCTGCCCGTGCAACCCTATTGGGATGCACTGCAGCAGGACGTCAAAGGCGGCATCATCATCCCAGACGACGCCATCTTTTTTATCAAGTCGTTGCGAAGCAAAAACATCCGTCTTTTCTCAGCAACCACCAACTCCCGCATGGCGACGCTGGTCAAACTCTCCGTAGCCGACTTGGGCGGCATAGACGGATCCCCCTATTTCGATGGTTTTTTCGGTGGCGACAGCTTCCATGACCCCTTGGGAAAATGGTCGCCGGAATTCTTCCCGTCCATCCTGAAAACCGGCGGCTTCGATCCAATGCGCACATTGATGGTTGGCGACAACCTCGAACAGGACATGATGCCGGCATTGCGAGCCGGAATCAAACGAGTCGCCATCATCAATCGCCAGCAAAAGGAAAAACTGCTGCGCAAGGACGGCGTCCTCTTCATAAACTCGCTCGAAGTCCTCTATAACATGCTGAAACCAGTCTCCCACACGGACTAAACACGGACGGGACACGGACGGGACACGGACGGGACACGGACGGGACACGGACGGGACACGGACTAAACACGGACGGGACACGGACGGGACACGGACTAAACACGGACGGGACACGGACGGGACACGGACGGGACACGGACTAAACACGGACGGGACACGGACGGGACACGGACGGGACACGGACGGGACACGGACGAGTCAGACAAGTCCCCCTGCACCCTGCACCCTGCACCCTGCCCCCTGCACCCCGCACCCCGCACCCTGCCCCCCGCACCCTGCACCCTGCACCCTGCACCCTGCACCCTGCACCCTGCCCCCTGCACCCTGCCCCCCGCACCCCGCACCCTAATCTCATGCCTAGCCACCGTCAACATGCCTATCTGACGCGTTGCGTCCTGGACTTGCAACCTGACAGATTTCAGCTGCCTGCCCAGGAAAGAGCAGCCATGCTGGATGAATATTGCATGTATCCGGACCGTTTTTTCACTAACGACCGGGGTACCTATGAGGCGCTTCTGCCATATATTTTCATCGACGAAGGCATACAATTCCATTATCCGCCAAACACCCCGCTGTCGGAATTATACAGATATTGGCTGCCCGATCCCGACAAAGGAAGGCTCTTCAAGCCGCGCCCGTTCCAAAACCTGAATTTCATCCATGTCAGCAAGGGCTTCGAATTCTATCTTACGCGGATTATCTATCATTTCCGCAGGGGAGATTGGTGCGAAGGCGCCAAATATGCCGGTTGCCTACTACATATGCTTGAAGACTCATGCTTCGGTGTACATGCGCTCGAGGGTCCCGGCGGCAGCGACATATTTATCTTGGAACGCCTGTTCGGAACTCCTGAAGACAACCTAGGCGAAAGTCCCCTGGCCATCCTGTCGGCAATCGATTGCAGCGCTGCCAAGCCGGAAGACTATGCGCCGCGTCCGCTGGGCGAAAGCATCCCGGAAATCATCATGCGTCTCTATGCAGAGTATGTCGGAGCAGTCGACCGTTCGCGGCGGCTATGCTTCAACATCGTCGAAAACGTCCGGCAAAACCGTCGGCAGCAGAATACCGAGCTAGTCCGCCAGATGGCGCACAACACCATCAGGCTTTGCGCGGACGTCCTCTTTTCTGCATGGTCCCTCGCCGTCAATGCCCCGGACTTGGCGAATGTTCCGCAGAACATCCCGCTTACCTGCCTCGAACCGCACGTATTCCCGCTGGGAGGCGCGGGCGGCTACCGCTTTCTGTCCTACCTGAAAAACTTCGCCGTCAATGCCCAGATGCAGAAGCTCCCCTTGCAGCTGCGACTCGAGGATGGTATCCTGACGTATGAATCCGGCTTGAGCTGGGGCAGCCATTTCGAGGCCGAACTCCTATACTGGCTGCCGGAAAACACATTTTGCGCATTCGAGGCTGCCATCGGCCTGCATCCGGATTCGATAAGTCCCACGTCAAAGGTCATCATGCAAATAATCAACAACGGGGCAATTCTCGAGGAGATGCAGTTCAGCGCACAGGTTCCAGCGCGGCGCCTGAGCATCTCCGCCCCCTGTGGCGATTTCGGCTTCAGAGTCTCGTATCCACTGGGAGTGCCGCACCAGAGCCTGATCCTTGTAGTTGGCAACCCCATGCTGAAAAAAGCAAAATGCCCTTGCTAAAACATGCCGCCCCCTGCCCCCTGCCCCCTGCACCCCTGCCCCCTGCACCCTGCACCCTGCACCTTACAGCCCGAAATGCTTCATGGCTGCCGGGATGGCTTGATCAAGATATTCGACGACCTTATCGAGTTCTTCATTGGTAATGATCAGAGCCGGTGCGATGACCAGGATATTTCCGTTGTTGCGCAGGATCATGCCGTGTTTCCAGCACCAGTCACGGACAAAGGTTCCGGCATCGACATCGAGTTTCTTGTTGGTTGCCGGGTCTGCCGTCAATTCGATGGCCCAGAGCGTGCCCATGCCGTGCACCTCGCCAATGATCCGGTGCCGTGCCTTGAGTTCGGCGAATTTCTTTGTCAGGTATTGACCGATTTCTGCGGCACGTGCGACCAGGTTTTCCTTCTCGATGATCTCGATATTGGCCAAAGCGGCAGCGCAGGAAACCGTATGTCCACCGTATGTGCTGCCGCTTCGGAACTCGGCACCGGGTTTCTCATTGAACACCGATGCGATTTTCTTCGTGGTAACCATCACGCCCAAGGGCAGATAACCGCTGGTAATCGCTTTGCTGATGCTCATCATATCCGGCGTAACACCCCAATTCTCGCAGGCAAACCATTTGCCGGTTTTGCCGAATCCGGTCTGGACTTCGTCAAAGATCAGGAAGATATCATGTTTGCTGCAGAGTTCACGAATGCCCTCGAGATATCCTGCCGGCGGAGGCGGATAACCGCTGTTCGACCCTGGCAGCGGGTCCATGATCATCGCCGAAATCGTGTCGGGATTTTCCCATTTGATGAGGTTCTCGACTGCTTTCAGGCAGCGCAGACCGCATGTTTCCGGCTTGCACCCCAGTTCGCAATCGTGGCACTTCACCTGCGGCGCGAACAATGCACCTGGCAGCAGCGGCTCGAAGCATTCGCGCAGGGACGTGAAGCCGGTATAGGAAGCTGTCCCCAAGGTTGTCCCATGATAGGAGCCACGCCGCGCAATCACTTTGTACTTGTGAGGCTTGCCATTCGCCCAGTGGTGCTGGCGGGCCAGACGCAAGGCGGTCTCATTCGACTCTGAGCCGCTGCTCAGGAAAAAACACACTTCCAAGTCTCCGGGGGCAATTTCCGCAATCTTGTCGGCAAGCCGTATTTGCGGCACAGTGAATCCGTCATGATAATTGGGGAAAAACTCGAGTGCATCGAGCTGGCGGTCGATGGCCTCCTTGATCTCCTTGCGTCCATGCCCGATCGCTGTCGTGATCAGAGACGAAAAGGTATCCAGAAATTTTCTTCCCCTGATGTCATAAAGATAGCAGCCCTCGCCGCCGATAAAAATCTTGGGTTCCTTGGCAAGGTCCTCGTTGCTGGCCCAGTGGGTGATGATCCGCTCGCGGGCGCTCTTCTCGAGACGCACTATTTCCTGCTCGGTAAACTTTTCCAACTGCATGACTTTTTCCTTTCCTTTTTGTTGTTTGGCAAACTTCGTCTCTGTCGATTTTTATTTCATGTATGCTTTGGCGACCTTATTGAAGGCGGCCACATATTTTTCCAGGTGGCTGATTTCATAGTTCGGGTGTGCAAAGAATGAAATGGTTCTTTCCGCCAGCCACTTTGCGGTGGGGCACTCGATGTTCGCGTAGTCCATCTTCGCTGCTGCCGGGGTGTTGAACGGATAATTGTCGGAGCCGCATCCACGCTTTGCCCGCAAAACTTCCTCCTTGTACAATTCCGGCCATAAGGGACCGTATACCGGCACCCCTTCGGCGCCCATGGCGGCAAGGAATTGCTTCAGAGAAACATTCAACCGCTCGAGGTCTAGGACAAAGGGTGCCCACCAGAACGAATTCTGCCTTTCCTCACTGTCATACGGGGTATGCAGAACAAGCGGGTGATCTTTCAGGGCATCAATCAGATATTGGCCGTTTCTTCTGCGTATCGGCAGATTCCAGGAGTCCATCCGCTCGAGTTCGCAGGAACCGATCAGGGATTGAATTTCCGTCATCCGGTAGTTGCTGCCGATGCGGTTGTGAACATATAAACGTTGCTGTTCCGCCTTGATCATATCGAAGCCATCGCTGGTGTCAAAGCCGTAGTCGCGCAGCGAGAAACAGGCCTGGTGGATGTCCGGATTGTCGGTGATGACCGCACCGCCCTCGCCGCCGGTGACAAGATGCTTCGTGTGACACAGGTTGAAACAGCCAACGTCACCGACCGTACCCGTTTTTTTGCCTTTGTAAAGCCCGCCAAAACATTCCGTGCAATCTTCGAGGACACGCAAGCCGTGCTTCCGCGCAATGGCCATGATCGCCCCCATATCCGCCACAATCCCATACATGTGGGCAACGATGATCGCCTTGGTCCGATCCGTGATCTTCTCCTCGATGACGTTCGGATCAAGGGTGTGCGAACAATCCACATCGGAAAATACCGGCAAGGCACCTAGTTGCAAAATCGAAAAGATCGGAGGAAAGTAAATATACGAGGGACAGATCACTTCATCACCAGGTGCTACACCCAGCGACGCCAACGCAAGATGAAATGCACCGTGCTCATTGACCGTAGTCACACAATAACGAGCCTGATGCCACGCGGCAAGCTCCGCCTCAAACTTCTTACCATAAGGACCACTCCAGTAATTCAACCGAGCAGTCCGCAAAGGCTCTGACAACATCTGATACGTCTTCTCCGAAAACACAGGCCATGCCGGAAAAGCCTCAACATTCACCGCAGAACCACCATCAATAGCCAACTTGCCGGAAACATCCACTGACGATTTCATCGCAAAACTCCTCCTACACATCAAACAAACATACTGGAAAACTTCGACAAGAACTTATTTTCACTTAATTATTATATAGGTTGTTTTTGTTTTTGTCAAGTTTTTTTTCTTGTAAATTGCAAAATTAATTATAAATTAAAGTTTATTCTACTATTCTCCGTGTACCGTCCGTGTACCGTCCGTGTCCCGTCCGTGTACCGTCCGTGTACCGTCCATTTCTTTTCAAGAGTAAAAAAGGTTTTTTGTTAGCATGTGTGCGAAAGGTCTTTTACAGTTAAAGAACATCCGTTTGCGCAACACGCTTTCCGCCCTGAATGTGCTCCGTACCCATGATACGCTTTCGCGTGTCGAGCTGGCTCGGAAGCTGAATTGTCCGGGTACTGCGATCACCCGGATCACCCGTGAACTGATTGAAAAAGGGATTTTGCAGCCAGCCGGGCTTCTCGAATCCAACGGGGGGCGTCCTCGAGAGCAAATCAAACTGGTTGCGGACTGGAAGAAAGCGGTCGGCATCGAGCTGGCACCACATCGGATCACCGGCATACTGACCGATTTGAAAGGACATATTCACGTCCGCGAAGAGATTTTTCTGAGTGAGCGGCTTGGCATTGAAGAGTTCGTTCATTCCATGGAGCTGGTCGCCAGACGGCTCCTGGACGCTTGTGAAGAAGAAAAACTGCTTGGGGTCGGCATTGCGACATTCGGCCCATTCTCCGGCGAAAGCAGAATTCTGGGCAATGTCGCAGCATACCCCGCGCTGACTTATTTCGATATCCAAAAATTCTTCGAGGAAAATTTTGCCTTGACTGTCCAGATCGCGGATGCCACCTATGCCCGCGCACTCCACGAAATCTGGTTCAACCATGCGCCGGACCACGGCAGCTTCCTACTATTCGATGTCGGCGCCGGAATCGGATGCGCAACCGTATTTGACGGACAAATCGTTTTCGGAAAATACTCGAACGTCGGCGAAATTGGCCATACGGTTTACAAGATCGACGGGGAACCATGCCCATGCGGGAAAAAAGGATGCCTCGAAACACTATGCTCGATCGGAAGCATCGAACAAAAGGCACGTAAACTGAAAAAATCCAAGACACTGAAATTCGCGGAAATCGTAAAAAATTATTCCTCCGGCAAGGATGACTTCCGTGAAATCATCGAAGACAGCGCACGCTGGCTGGGACTGGCCATCGCCAACCAGATCAACTTCCTGATCCCCGACAGGATCATCCTGACCGGGGAAATGCTCGAACTCGGAGAACGCTTCTGCAAAAAAGTCAATGAAAGCATCGAGGAATATGTGTTCCCCGCATTCCGCAAGGAAGTAACCATCGGCATATCAGACGCCTGGAGGGAAAACGCAGCGCTCGGAGCCGCATCGCTCCTCGTCCGAAAAGTATTCGAAGATACAAAATATCTGTAAGAACAACGAAAATTTCGTGCCTTTTCGTGTTTTTTCGTTGTAAAAAAATGAAAAACAACTTGACAAGAATTCATTTGCAGTTTATGTTAGGTACCAAATTGGTTCCAATATCGAGGGTCTATGAAAGACATGAATTTCAGAACAGGCAATGGTCCACTTTACGGGGAACTTGCGCGGGAATTGCGCAGTAGGATCGAGTCGGGACAATACCTCGAAAGCGGCTATCTTCCCCAGGAACGTGCTTTGGCCAAGGAGTTTTCTGTAAGCCGGAACACCGTGCGTGGCGCACTGGAGACCTTGCGGAAAGAGCAGCTGATTAAGAAAGTTCAGGGCAAGGGGATCATGCTGATGAAGTCCGCCCTGAAAATAAGGAAAATATGCGAATACGTGGTGCTGTCCTATAATACACCCACGCTTTCACAGTTTTTGCTGGTGATGTTGCATGAATTGGAAGACCAGGCAAAAATGATGAATGCGGAATTGGTCTACATGACGCTGCCCGGAGATTCCGAGGAGGATATCATGCTGGTGCAAAGGCGCATCAGGAAGAGAAACAAGCCATTTGGCATCGTGCTGGTCGGACGTTACACCTGCCCACTCCTGGAAAAACTTCGCGAAGCCCTACCCTGGCCCCTGGTGCTGATTGGCGACGTGTACGGAACGAACAGCCGACCCGCCGAAGCGGTGGTTTCGCAGGTGGTCGGAAACGACTACGATAAAATGTATCAGGCGGTCAACCTGCTGCTGGAACGCCGATTCAGTAAAATCGGCGTGATCGGAGGTCCGCTGGAAGAAATCTGGGGAAAGGCGTTTTATGAAGGCTGCCGCGCCGCATTCGACGACCATAACAAGAAATTCCTGGAACAATACTACCTTTTTTCCCCAGGCTATCAAAACCCGGAAGAAGCCGCGCACAGCTTCATCGAAATGCTGATCGAGCTTTTCCAACAAAAAGAACCGCCAGACGCACTGATCTTCCCGGCGGAACTCTCCGCGAGCATACAAATGTTCCGCCAACTCAATCCCGAATTGCTGCACAAAAATATAGAACTGATCGGAATCGCCTTCGATGCGTGTCAACGCGACTTCCCGTGCATCTCATCAAATCCATCCGAAATGGTACAGGAAGCACTCGCACTGCTGGACCTGGAACACGAGAAACGTGCCCACGCCGGAGAGCGCCGCTTCATCAAAAATTCTTTTTTCCCGGAAAAAAATTCACAAAAAATCAGCAAAGTGCAAAACAAACAACGAGAGGAGACATTGGTATGAAACGTCAAAAGTTGCCCCAGTTCACCCTTATCGAGCTTCTGGTAGTAATCGCCATTATCGCGATTCTGGCCTCGATGCTGTTGCCGGCTTTGGCCAAGGCGCGAGCCAAGGCGGGAAACATAACATGCATGTCCAATCTGAAATCATTTGGCCTCTATGACTCGATGTACAGTTCAGATTACGACGGCTGGCATCTGGGCGGTGGAAATTACGGCGGAGCGCCTTGCAATTGGTACAGGCAGTTGATATACAGCGGCAAAGATTACCAAACGCTGCGCCCCTGCGCAGTCCGCCAGGGTCAGCGCGGCAAAACTACAAAGAATGCCTATGAAACGTATGGGCCTTTCGTTGGCGGCCTTCACTCCGGCGGTCTCGCCATGGGCGGCGTTGCCAAGGATGCGGGAGATGCAAGATTGGTACGCCCGGCGCATGACAAGGACCTTGCACGGGCTTCGGTGGCCTTGATTCCGCATTGGGGCGAGCATTGCGCGCCCACCAATTACGCCATTATCCCAGGCGGTTCCTACATGGAGGGCGACCTCGAACCCTTGGTTTCAACGCAAAGGATCAATTCCTCGCTTCACAGCGGCAGCTCGAATGTCGGATTTGCCGATGGGCATGCCCAAAGCGTAAAGCGCGAAATGTGGTACAGAAAAGGACCGTATGAATCGCAGGCAAGCAACTATTACAGGTACTACTACAATGTCACAATCTGCTCGAACAGCGGAGCGCTATACGCAAAACCAACTTCTTTCTAAGGGGACATTGAACTCTCGCATTAACCATTCAGGGGACTAATAAAGTGAAAAGATTGACCTTTCTTGCCATATCCATCCTGCTTCCAATCTTGAATTTACCAGGCGTTGACTTGAATCCGCTGTCCGCAAACAAGCGGCTGGGGGTGGATTTCAATCACGGCCTGGGGGAATGTTCCGTTACCGGGGACGTCAAAAACGAAAAGATTTCATTCATCAATGCCGGGATGATTTTGCGCGGTGATGCCTCCGCAACGTATTCGTTTTCCTCACCAACCGAAGGGGATGCATTCACTCTTTGGGCTTTCCTCAACACCAACAACGTCAGCAGGAATCCTGAAACGATCGTTCTTTCCGATTCGCTTCATTCCCTGGTGTTCGGCTTTCGTGAACAGAATGGGTGCCCCTTCTTGAAGTTCTTCGAGGGCAATACCGAAAAACTGGCGTCGCATACGGAGATGCATATCGACGGCGAAGCCTGGCGCCTTATAGCCCTCCGTAAAAAAGGTTCCCTTTGCGATTTGCTCATCAACGGAAAGGTTGTCGCGTCATTCACCCTTCCGGAAAATTGTGTCTTTCCTGCCAAAAGCAAGCTCCAAGTCACGTTCAATTCGAAAAAACAGAGCGACATCGACGTTGCTTACAACCGTTTTGACAACCTCTTCTTCTACGACATGGCCTTTGATGACGAACTGCTCCTCACGCATTACAACGATGAAATGCGCGCACATCGCGCAGGCGCCCTGGTGAAAACCCCGCCACGAAAAGAACCGGAGCAGTACGTCTTCGAACTCGATGCATCGAAAACGGAAAATGCCCTGGCAAACGGAAGCTTCGAGCTGGGAACCAAAGGATGGCATCTCTACAGTGACCTCGAGCGAGGAATCGAAAAATGCCGCATCGAAGGCGACTCCCCGCACGGAAAATATAAAATGCGCCTCGAAGGCGAAAAAGTCATCTTCCAGCATTATCCGATCTTTGTGCGAAAAGCAGGCGATTTCACCATTTCATTCATGGCACGGGAATTGGAAGAGAAAAGCTCGATCAAACTACGGCTGCGCCGCCTGAATACCTTCGCTTCACCACGCAATACTTATCACAAAAACTTCGATGCACTCGGCAAAGAATTTCAGCATTATTCCGTATCGGGAAATCTGCCTCCCGATGCAAAGGGCATTTTCCTGGAATTCGAAATACACGGTAAGGTCGAACTCGATATGATGCAATTGCATGGAGGCGAGGAAGCAAGGACAACTTATGCGGAGACCGCCCCGCGCATCATGATCGATACGACCCGCCCGTATAATATTTTCAGCGGGGACATCGAAAACGTGGAATTCATTGTTTTCCGCAGCCCCGGCGCACCCGAGGGAACACTTTCCATCTACGACGAAAAGGATCGCCTCCTGCAAGAAGTCAAGATTCCTGCCGAGGGCGACCTGCTGCAAGTCCCATTCACGCGCAAGGGTGCTTTTCGGGCCGTTGCAAGCTGCAATGGGCGCGTCAGCGACGAGCATACCTTCGCCGTCCTTCACGCGCCTTTGCGCAAGGGAGTCTCCCTCGAATCGCGCTATGGATGCCATTACCAGAACACCCCCTTTATGCTGGAATTCGCACCTCTGATCGGCTCGCATTGGAACCGGAATCACGATGCAGGTCCGTACGTCGCACGCTGGAATGCCAAAACCAAGCCGATTGATGGCAATTTCTCGTATCGCTTCGACATCTTCGACCTCAATGCGGACAACGCACAGGAATTGATCGCTACTCTTACAGGCCCCTGGAAGGAAAATGAAAGCACAGCCGAAGAATTCGGAAACAACATCTATGAAATGGTGCGCACCTACAAAGGCCGCCTCAAATATATCGAGATTTTCAATGAGCCTACGGCCTGGTTCCCGCCCGAACGCTATGCCGAATTCATGAAAAGCGCCTATAACAGCGCAAAAAAGGCCGATCCTGAGGTGAAGATACTTGGGCTTTCCACTTGGGATGTCGTCGGCAACTTCACACAGAAGGTAGTGGAAAATGCCGGATGCGAAAACATGGATATCTTTTCAGCACATTTCTACAACTGGGGCGAAGGCGCCTGGCTTATCCCGGACGGCTCATGGGGACAGGGTTTCAGGATGCGCAAACTGCGCAATTATCTCGATTCACGCCCACATGGCAAAGAATTGCCGATATGGCATACCGAATCGGGCATCTACATGGATTCGTTCTATCTGCATTTCCCTTTGCAGCAAATAGATACAACCTATGTCCGCGCCTCCGTCTATCCGCATCACCCGCCGCGGCTGGGCGCACTATGGATGGCTCAGGTTTTCCCCGTCAATTTCGCCAATGGCGCCGAGGTGTTTACCTATTACGCCTGGGGACCTACTTTTGGTGGGATTCTCCGCATGAATGGGCACAATCTGGGAGAAATCAATGGAACGCCCAAACCTTCCGGAGCAGCATACGCAGCTTCCGCGCATTTCCTGGACTACTCGGAATTCGTCAAGGGAATAGACGATCTCACACCTAACGGGTTGCGGGCTTTCCAATTCCGCCGTGACGGCAAAAATATCGTCGTGGCCTGGACGCAGGGACCGGAAGTCCTTACCTTGAAAAAAGCTCCCCAGGTCTGCTACGACTATATGGGCAACCGCATCGATACCTCTCAAACGCCAAATACCGCTTTCCTGAACTTCAATGGCGTCCAGAAGGAAGTCCCCATAACCGGAAATCCCGGCTTCTTCCTCGATCTCGAAGTGAAATATTTCCCGGGAATGACCCTGGATGAATTCATCAGCCTCATGCCGGAGAAAGAATCAGCAAACATCAAAATCCACATGCTGAAATAATCGAAGTCAGGGTGCAGGGTGCAGGGTGCAGGGGGCAGGGTGCAGGGGGCAGGGTGCAGGGTGCGGGGTGCGGGGTGCGGGGACTCTTGTCCACAATGTCCACAGCGTCCACAACGTCCACAATGTCTACAATGTCCACAGTAAGAAAGGAGACTATCACAATGAAAAAACTCTCGATGATCCCAATGCTTTGCGCTTTGCTGGCTCTATTCTCTGCCGCAGCTTATGCCCATCCCATCCTGATTATAACCGATGGGGGAGACCAGGAAATCCCGATGATTATCAATAATGCCGAGGAAGTGCGCAAAAAACACTCGGTTTACAACCCTGGACATTTCAAGGAAAATGGCAAATACGCAATTATGATGTCCGCTCAAAGCACGGATACAGAGTGGACAGAGGCGACTTTCTACTTCTCGCCCAGGAAGAGCGGTACAATCAAACTCTCCCTGCGGGGCGGATACCTACAAGGAGAGACACCGTGGATTGTCATCCATGAAGTGAGTGTTTGCGAAATTGTAAAGGGCAGTGATGGGGAGAACCTCTTGCAGAATGGCTCTTTCAAAGAACTTGAAAATAACATACCAGTTTCTTGGACGCCCGTGAAGACCCCCTATATGATCCAAACCGGAACATTCACGGGGCTGGCGGTCTCCTTTCCATCCTTCGTATTCCAGGAACTCAATGTGCGTGAAAATGCGAACATGAAACTGAAAGTCAAGTTCAAAACCATTTTCTGATAGAAATAAAAAACTCGGGGTAGCTGACACCCACAACCCATTTTTTTAACAACGAACCACACGAAAAGGCACGAAAATAAGGAGTTAGGTATGCACTGGATCGACTGGCTCATCACCCTGGTGCCGATGGCGCTGATTGTGGCGCTGGCAATTTATTCCAAAAAATATGTCAGGGGTGTGGTCGATTACCTGGCCGCAGGCCGCGTGGCGGGAAGATATGTCATCAGCGTGGGGGACATGGCCTCCGCCCTGAGCGTCATCACGCTCGTCGCCCTGGTCGAAGTAAATTATCAGACTGGATTCGCGCTCTCGTTCTGGTCCAACATCATTGCGCCAATCTCGATCATCATGGCGATGACCGGATACTGCGTCTATAGGTTCCGGGAAACAAAGGCACTCTCGATCGGGCAGTTCCTCGAAATCCGCTATAACAGGGCCTTCCGCATTTTCGCCTCCTCATTGCGCACCATCTCGGAAATGATGTGCAATGCCATCGGCCCGGCCGTCGCGGCAAACTTCTTCCTCTATTTCCTCGGAATACCC
This sequence comes from Lentisphaeria bacterium, assembly GCA_033809415.1. Lineage (GTDB taxonomy): Bacteria > Verrucomicrobiota > Lentisphaeria > Oligosphaerales > Oligosphaeraceae > JAQVUB01. Next base: position 1,949 of record JAPXLT010000095.1, on the reverse strand, counting down.
AGCAAGATACAAATCTTCGGAGTCACGGTCTCGACCTTTCTTCTGACAGTCGGAATCGTTCTGATAATGGCACTGGTTCTACTCTTGCCCGGCGGACGAATCTCACTTTTGATTACGGATTGTTTCCAGGGATTGCTCAGCTACCCGGTCTTTGTGATAGTCATCGTCTTCATCTTTACAACCTTTTCCTGGCCTAACGAGATTGCGCCGGCAATGCTCAACAGGGTTCCGGGCGAAAGCTTCCTCAACCCCTTCGACATCGAGAAGCTCCGCGATTTCAACGTGTTCGGCCTGGTCGTCGGCATCATGAGCTGCATCCTCAACCGCGCAAGCTGGATCGGAAACGACACAACCACCTCCGGACGCACCCCGCACGAGCAAAAAATGGCCGGCCTGCTCGGCGCCTGGCGAAACGGCTTTTCGTCGATGATGTGCCTCCTCATCGCAGTTATGATCGTCACAGTCATGACCCATGAAAACCATTCCGGCACAGCCCACGAAATCCGCCAGACCTTGTCTACACGCGTGGCAAGCGAAGTCATCACTGATCCACAACAGCGCGACCACTTCAATTCCGAAATGGCCACGCTGCCTCCCATGACCAGCAAAACGGAAGAAATGAAGCCCTTCTCACGTGCGGACAACCCGGACACCCCCTATTTTAACAAGGCGGCAACTGTTCTGGGTGATTCCCCCGAAGGAAACCTCACGCTCCAAAAATACAAATCCCTCTACAGTCAGATGATGCTGAGCGTTGCAATGCGGAAAATGCTTCCCGTCGGGCTGATGGGGCTCTTCTGCCTTCTGATGATCATGCTGCTGGTCTCCACCGATGACAGCCGGATTTTCAATTCCGCAGCCACGATCGTCCAGGATATCGTTGTCCCGCTCCGGAAAGAGCCGCTCGGGCCCCAGGCGCACGTACGCCTGCTGAAGATTGTCTCGATAGCCGTGGCGGCCTTCTTCTTCATCGTGTCGGCATTCTTCGTCCAGCTTGACTACATCCAGATGTTCCTTGTCATCATGCAGGCGGTCTGGTTCGGCGGCGCGGGACCAGTCATGATATTCGGACTCTACTCGCGTTTTGGGACGACGGCTGGCGCCTTCTCCTCGATCATCGTCGGTTCCGGCATCTCGGCCGGCGGTCTGATTCTCCAGCGCACCTGGGCCGCGCATGGTTATCCCTTCCTGCAAAGCAGGCAATGGGTCGAGCCGCTTGACGCCTTGCTGCGCAAGCTTTCAGGCCCCTTCGAACCCTACATCCTCTGGCGCATGGACCCGGTGAAATTCCCCCTCAATTCCTATGAGCTTTTCTTCCTTGCCATGGTCGGCGGCATCCTGGCCTATGTCGTAGTGTCCTTAATAACCATGCGCAAGCCCTACGACCTCGACAGGATGCTGCATCGCGGCATCTACAGCGTCGACGGTGAAAAAACGATCAAATCGCCCTGGAGCCTGCGCAACGTTTTCAGCAAGCTCATCGGCATCACCCCAGAATACACCCGGGGCGACCGCATCATCGCCTGGAGCGTCTTCATCTATTCCTTCATCTGGAATATCGGATTGTGTTTCATCGGCGTGCTGATCTGGAACCTGATCTCGCCATGGCCAAACAAATATTGGAGCCGATACTTCTTTGTCGTGCATATTATGGTGGCAACATTGATCGGCATCATTTCGACAGTCTGGTTTGTCACCGGAGGAATTATCGATATGAAAAAACTATTCCGTGACCTCGCAGCCAGAAAAGACAACCCGCTCGATGATGGACGAGTCGAAGGCAATGTCTCCGTGGCAGACCACGAGGCAATCGCAAAAGCACAGCAAAAAGAAAAAGAATAAAGTTTCGTGCCTTTTCGTGCCTTTCGTTGTTAAAAAATGCTTGAAAAACATAAAGCTTTGCGCTATTTTAAAACTGGATTTTGAATCAGCGGAGGATTCTTATGTAT
>JAPXLT010000094.1:0-15579 GCA_033809415.1 Lentisphaeria bacterium | reverse complement strand
ACTTTATACTTTCCTTCCTCGAGCGCCCCGGATTTCACTTGTTCATGGGCGACAAACTCATATTGCAGCCCTATGTCCTCGAGGACCGTCATCAACGCCTGCTGCGACCGGTACAGCGGGTAGCTCGATCCGAACTGCGTCGGCGTGTCCGGCGCTGACAGGCAATCCGTTATGACGCTTTCCTCCGGGAACTTTTCGGGCGGCAGCTGCGCCTTTGCATCAATGGTCGCCGCATGGACGGAATAAGGCGCATGATAAATCGCGATTTTGTCATGTTCCCTTGCACTATTCATCAGCAGTTTTCCGATGCCTCGCTTGATTTCATTGATCTCCTCCAAGGCCTGTGAAAAATAGGGCAGCGGCTCGAAATCCGGCGCAAGCGCCCCGATCGAGGAATTTCTGGAAGCGATCCCCACCCACCAATAAACGCCGTTCATCCCGTTGAACAGGGACTGCCATGGAATGAACCGGTTGAAATTCTCCGCCCGCCAATACGAGCCGAACCATATTCCCCTTGGCGCATTCCGGTTTTTTATGAAGCACCTCGCCAATTCCTGCTCGTCGTCCCGCCAATGCCACTTGCCGAAATATGGATTGCAGAAATCGAGTTCCCGCATCAGGCTCCACCAGTCGTAGCCATTGTAGCTGCTGGTGACATTGGGTTCGTCAAAGCCGACGACCGCCTCGGGGGCAAGTTCGAGGATTGCATCCCGGGAAAAGCAGTTGATTTCGGTGAAGACCTGCTCCATGTGCATCCGGTGGTCCGCCCATGGGGCGAAATTGCCGTGCTTTTTCGCCTGGACAAAGGTCATCGCCTGCACTTCATCCCATGAGTGGAAACCGGTTCCCCACTCCTTGTTCAATGCATCCAGGCTTTGATATTCCTTTTTCAGGTATTCCTGGAAATGTTTCTGGCATGTCGGCGAGAAGCAGAGATCGAGCGGCGTGATGCAGCGCAGCGGCGACAATCCGCCATTGATATGCAAACTGTAATAGGGACTGTATGCTTTATTGAGCAGGGTATCTTGCTGCAAGCGTTTTTTCAGTGTTGCCCGGAATTCCGGGTCCGTGAAGCAGGGGATTCTTACCAGGTCGTCCTGGGCCATTTTGCTGTAGCCGTAACCGGGAAAAAAACTTGCTGAGAAATAGGGGATGACCCCCAGGTTCGCCTTTGCGGCTTTGCGGTAGCGTTCCGTGGAAGGGCGTGTATAATCGAAATCCACCCCAAGCTCCCGGAACTGCTTCAGCGCCAAATCGCCTACATGGTTATCGCAGACTTCAACCCACATTGCAAAAAAGTAGTCGTCGATCTTCTGCCACGCAACCGGGAACTCCTTTTTCAGCTCGGAGATTACTTGCTTGCCATCAGAAAGTTCGGCCGCGATGGTCAGCAGCAATGACAAGGGTTCCTTGATCTCAAAAGAAAAATCCACTTCCTTGCCGCGAGGCGCTGATTTCTCCTCGGTCATGACCCTTCCGAAATGGTCCAGCATCCGGATTGCCAGTTCCGATCCTTTTCCCGGAATCCGGCTCAAGGCAATCCTTCCGCTGACCCTGTCTCCCGCTTGATAGCTTTCCTTGTCCAGGACGATCTCCCCGATGCTGCATTCGGGGGTAGTCGTCACCGAGGTTGATTTCCAGTTCAGCGTCTTGCCGTTCTCCTTCACCCACACATCCAGAAAATGCAATCCTCCCTTCAGCGTCGGAAGACGGAAGGAGACCTCCTGCTCCCCCCCGGCTAATTTGACTTGCTGTTCCTGCCTGTCCTCGATATCATTGTCCCTGTCCCTGGCTACCAACTCGAGTTGGACCTTTTTGCCTTTTGCGCCTCGATTCATGATTTTCACGGTCAGCAAATCGCCGATGCTCTTCATTTCCGATATGTCAACATCCGGCTCCTTGCGGGCTGCCCAAAGCAGGGCTTTGGCCAAGATGCTGTGGTAATAGTCGTAATTCAGCGACCAGTCCGCATACGCCCTGGCAGGGGTAAGGCTGTGCAGCGTCCCCCAGCTTTTCTCGCCATAATTGATTTTTGCCACCCGACCTTCGCCGGACAAGCCGAACCCGAAGACCGTTTTCTCATCCAAAGCATCAAGGACCGGCAGCGATTTCAAGGGGACGCTGTCCGTGACAAAGGATGCACTGTCGCTTGTTTCTTGGCAGGCGAACAAGGAGTCTGTTTCCTTGATGCCACGGGGGCATACGTAAACCAGGCCGGTTCCCTTGTGGACCTGCTCCTCGATCCATGCACGCAAGTAGTCCGGCAGGATTGCCCATGATACTTTCCCGATCAGGATCACATCATAAGTCGTCTTTAATTTCTCCCGGATGATCTTGTCGGCCGTCTCGACGGGAACCGAATGGGGCAGCCACTTGGGGTCCTGGTACATTTCATCATAGCCATGCGTCATCAGCGCGGTATAATCGAGGCTTAGCCTCTGGGCCAGCTCGACCGTCTCGCGTTGCCCGAGAGCCGGGGCGATGACCAAGGCCTTTACCTTCCCTCGGCTGTATGGAACCGCCCATTGTATATGGGGGGTGACTACGTTTCCTGAAAGCTTGTCATAGGGCTGATTCATATCCAGCATGGCAGTCACCTGGGAATGAACATTTGGGAAAAAAAGAAAGGAAAAAACGCAGGCGTATATCCAATTTCGCAGTTTCATAAAGTTCCTCAGAATTTTTAACAACGAAAAAACACGAACAGGCACGAAAATTTTTTTAGGGTTGCCGCTTTGACGGATAGGATTGCAAGCGGTTTAAAAAGTAACGCAACCGTCCCGGTTGTTGAAAATGAATGAAAACGCCTTGTACTACTATAGCCCTAATTTCTTGTTTATGAAAGATTTTTTATGGACGATGGACAGGGACACGAATGGACTGCTGAATGGACTGCTGAATGGACGATGGATAGGGATTATGTCGCGCCCTTACAGGGCTTTGCGGATGGTGTGATCCCTGACCCAGGGCGTTGCCCTGGGCTGGTATGTCGCGCCCTTACAGGGCTGATTCCAGCATCGCCGATCCGACCGATCTACTTGATCCGTCCGATCCGTCGGAGAAACCAATAGGTCAGATCAAAAATTCGCGTGCAATCTCATCCGTCGAAGTAGCAATCCTACAAATTTTCCGAGTTTTCCGTGCTTTCCGTGGACAAAAAATGGGTTGTGGGCGCTAGTCCACGCCAAGCCTTTTCGTGTATTTTCGTTGTTAAAAATGGCTTCTTATTTCTCAAAGAATTCGAGGATTTTGACTGCGCCGGGGGGGACGTCGATTTCCAGCGAATCATTGCGCATTGCATGTTCCTTTTCCGAGAGCCATTCGAGGACACGTCCGGTCTTGAATTTCGGGCGGATGACGACCTTCCTGACCTCGTCGGGGTTGACCCGGCTTTCAGGGTTTTCCACGGTACGCTTGTAGCCTGTCCCGTAGTTGTTGTAGAGGGAGACGATCCAGCCATTTTTATTTCTGTTGATGGTGTACTCGATATCTTTTTCGCATTCGAGGGTGACCGGCAGGGTTTCAGCATTGATCCGGTGCATCAGATCGTCAAAGAGCGACATCATCTCACGGTAGTATTTTCGCATCAGATATGGCGGCGTGGAGAGAATGACGCGGCCACGGCCGTATGGCGTCGAGAGCAGGAGCGGTGCCTTGCGCTCGTCTGCCGTAAAAGCAAGGACTTCTGAATGCGATGATGGTTTGACTACGGCGTAATCAAAACCGCCCTCTTCTGAAATTACCCGCAGGGAAAGTCGGCTGAAGCATTTCTTGGCGCTCGATCTTTCGTTCGAATCGAGTTCGGCGCCGAAAAACATCTTCGGGAAAAGATTTTCGTATTTGCGCACCTGTCTGATATTGGCAATCAATGTGCCGCCATTTTTGACATGGCGGGCGAGTGCGTCGGCCAGGCGGCTGTCCATATTGACATCACCGCAAAGCAGAATCACCGGATACGAGGCAAGCACCTTTTCATCGGCGGCATTGGTGATCACATCGAAAATATCACCAAAGGGGCAACGTTTGAAAATTAGGTCATAATATAGCGTCTTATCGTATGGGAAGCATGATTGCATGATGGACCAGAGCTGATCGTCGCCTTCGGTACGTTCGAAGGTACCCCAGACCAAGCTAGAATACCCTTTGAGAATCCCATGCGCATGATCCCAAAGCATGGCGACGGGGGTGAAGGCGACGCCGCGGTCGCACCTCTTGATCACCCGGTCATAAAAATCCGCATAGCGGGAAGTGATCTCCGAGACATAGGTTTTCTCCTCGCGCAGATTGACCGCCAGGCGGTCTTCGGAGGCAATCGTCCGATAGTCGTATTTGGCCGTCATGTGGGCATGCGCGCTCTCCTCGAAAATGATATTGGTTCCTGCCATATACGGGTAAATGTAAAACTTGTCATAATCCTCCCGGGTGATCCCCATGTAATCTCCGAGCATGGCGCCACCCCAGAATAATTTGCGTTCATCCGGCGTGATGAAGCTTGATGTCCCGTTGATGTTGTATCGATAGGGGAACTTGAGGCGATTCCAGTCGTCATGGGTGGCGACGTAGGTGCGCCAGGGTTTTCCGTACTGGCGTCCGGCGCCGCGGGAAAAAGCCATTTGCAGTGCCATGTAGTCTATGCCCGGCCCGCCAATTTCACTGCCGCTCATCGGGTCTCCAAAGCCGAGGATCTGGTGATCCAAAAACGTTGCCGTGGCGGTGGAGCGGAGTTTTTTCAGCTTTGGGTGAAACACTGCCCAGTTTTGAAAAAGCGTCTGCTCTTCACATTGATACATCTTTTCCATATTGGCCAGGGCTTCCTCCCGCGTTTTCGGCGGCTGCAAGCCCATGAAATTCGCGCATCGAGTGTAATTATGGCCGAAGGATTCATCGGAGAACATGCCGGCGAACCGGCTTCCGTAAAGTGTAAGGAACTGTTCGATCGTCGCGTCGGAAAGGGTGATTTTTGACTTCGACTTTGGGAATACAGTACAGGTGGCATTGATCATTACGGGCTGATTCGTCTTTCGCAATGCAATTCCCAAAGCATTATCTTCGGGCGAAGCCTCGAGAAGCACCTTGAAATAGTCCCCGGATTTAAAATGCTTCAGATTATACATTGCCTCGCGGAAAAACGGGATGTCGGTGGCGCTGCCCTTGCGGAGGAAATTGCCGCCATCCTGCGGTATCAGCTGTACCCAGAATTTCTTTCCCATAAACTCCTGAATTTCCCAGCATTTGGAAATGGGGAAGGAAGCCGCGCTGGTGCCGGTGACCTTGTCGACCTTGCCCAGCGATAAGGCACTTGCGAGCTGCTGATCGCGCTCAGCTTCCCGGTCGGCGGTAAATTCGTTCAGCTTAAGCAGCGCTTTTTCCAGGTCGGCTGTATTGGCGATGGTGCCGACGTTTGGCGCATGCCCATATTTTTTCTTCAGTTCGGAAAGGTGGCGTTCTATGATTTCGTCCCGGCTGCCAAGAAGGAACAAGCCGAATTCGTCAGGAGCATGGAAGGCGGGTTTCAGGATTGTGAAAAGGCATGAGTTTTCGGCTTTGGAAGCGCGGATAATGTTGCCCTTCATCAGGTATGGGGAGAATTTGGCGGGAATCCGCGCCCTGGGAATGGCGAACTCGGCAATCCAGCTGTCGCCATGGAAAGCGGAGGCGGAGCGGAACCAATCCGCTCCTTTCGGATATATGTCGCCTCCGATATTCCGCATGACTTGAGTGTATTTTTCTTCCGTCCCAAAGAATATTTCTGTTCTTGGCTGTGCCCAGCAGTCTCCGGACTGCGGCGTTTTTTCCAAATTCTCGAATTCGAGCGCGACATAGAGATTGTCATCGTCCCAGCACATCCACACCCGGGAGTTTGCCTCTGATTCTTGTGTTTTTCGCCAGACCATGAACGGACGCTGGGGCAGCGCGAAGCCGTCCCATTCTCCGGCGGCAAGGGTTCCGTCGATGGCCGGTGCTTTTGCCGTTTGCTTGAGTTGAATTTCCTGCGCTGAAAGAATGCCTGCGAAAAAAGCTGCAAGCAAGGTGAAAATTGCGGTTTTATTCATTTCCAAACCCCCAGGACTATGTTTTCAAGGATAATGCTGCCTTGCCCTTTCGACGCATCGGGAACATCGTCCAGGACAAAAGTCAATTTTTTGACTGGCAGGTCCACTTTCATATTTCGGTCGCCGCCCCACTTGGATGCCGAAATCTCATACGGCTTGAGCGCCGGCATGAGCTTGATCAGATTGAAGTCGAAATGCTGCTTCCCCTGGTGCCGGATCGGAGTCAGGAAAACAAGATGGTTCTCGTCGCCTGCATCAGTCAGCACAAGCGCCAGCCGATGTCCGGAGCCATCACCGGTGATATCAAGCGAAAGCCGCTCGAAGCCGTCGGCCTCTTTCACCAGATCAAAGAAAAGCGCATCATGCTGATCGGAGCCGAATGAATAGTTCATCGTAATCTTTCCATTTTCGAAGGAAACCGTGTTCCCAGCCGTCGGGGGAAGAACTTTTTCGGCCAGATGAATCCTGACGTTTTCCGGTTTGCAGTCGGAATAATCCGTGCGTGATGGCGCAGATTCTACGGCGATCACTTCTTCCGCTGCCTTGTTGGCGGGCGGTTTTTCCCTTGGGAAATAAAGGGTTGGCTCTTCATTGCTGGGACCCATGTCATAGAGGCCAATCTCCGCCACATGAATATCACAAATGCCATAGAGAAGAAAAGCATACAAGGACAGGTTTTCCTCGGAAAATTCCTTTGGGGTAACAAAAAACCGGGTAAAAAATGTCCAATTGAAGGAGATATCTGTACGTTCGCGCCATTTGGAAATATGAAAACCACCGCCATTGTAGGTTTTCTTGCCATCAATGTTGAAGATGACGCATTTGCCTTGATTGTCTTTGATATCCGCTTTGATAATCATCGACAGAAGGTATTTGTGCCCAGGCAGAAGACCCGGTAAAAGAATATTTGGACCATAATGATAGCCGGGTTTGTCCGTAGTGAAACGCGCCGTCTTGCGCCCGTCGATATCCGCGAAACTCCATTTTATGGCGGACGGGACACGCCAGATGCGGTCGGAAACATCCGGCTGCATGGTCGGATTTGCAAGCAGATTGGTGCCTTCCGGCATACTCAGCTCGCACAAATCGCCGGCAGCAAAAGCAGCGGTGAAAAATACAGCAGACAACGACAGCAAAACAAAAATGAATTTTCGCATCTTATCTCCTTCGAGCGTGGAAGAGGAGCAAACATCAATCGCAACCGGGACGGTTGCTCTACTTTTAAACTGCAGGCAGGCTTATCCGTCAAAGCAGCACCACCTATAAAAATTTTCGTGCTACTATTACTCGACTTCTTGTTTTTTCAGAAAGATTTTCAAAAAAACGGATTCGCAAGTTGCTGATCTTGAAGCTCTTTCTCATTTTTGAGAAAATTTTTGAACTTTTTGATTTTTCGGTGATGGAAGAGGAAAGCCGGCGCTCCATATCGCCTCCGACTGAAAAAGTAAAGCCGACCTTGGCACATGGCGATCCGTCCGATCCGTCGTCCGTGTAAAGTCCGTGTGGGTTGCGGGCGATCAGTCCGCGCCAAGCCTTTTCGTGTGGTTCGTTGTTAAAAAATGATCTGCCCCAAGTTTCATGGTCGGTATAATGCCCAATTATAAACAAAGAGTGTCTGGCTTCCGTCCCGATAGCCAATTTTAATGCCATTGATGCCATTGTATTTCCAGTCGTGCAAAAATGAATCCCAGTATTCATACGGGTTTAATGCGGCGCTATGGCCGTCAATGAATCCCGCATTCATCCGATTGGAATGTGCCATGTAAAACGTAGAATTAGTGTCTGTGGGATTAAAGTACACATAAACTGATTGTGTAGTCTTTGGGGCAGGAGCAATGGAATCACCATGCTGAAAATATTGTGCGGGAAGCCTGATTTTCCGCATATTGATGGTCCATGTCCTGTAGCCGGCGTAAGTGAATGTCTTTCCGGCAATGTCAGCGTTATATGAAGGTGCGCCTATCCCTTTCGTTCCATACCCGTAATAACGCTTGTCAGCCTGGGGTTCCGGACTCCCACCGCGTGGGCAGCGGGTGATTTTGGTGTCCTTGATATACTGCAACGGGCCATAGACATACAGAGGTCCCCGGCCGTTGTCTTCGCCGGTGACGATAAATTCATCGAAGTCTTCCGAATAAACGATATGAACGTACACGTACTGCTTCAGGTTTGAAATGCAGTGTACAGCTTGGGCCCGTTGCCGCGCCTTGCTTAATGCCGGAAGAAGCATCGAAGCCAGAATCGCGATAATGGCGATAACGACCAGCAGTTCAATCAAGGTAAAAAAAACATTCACCTTGATGAAGGCTGGAGGAGAAGTTGACGAAGCTGGTGATAGTGATTTCATCTGCAGTTTTCCTTTCTGATAAATAAACCCCATCCTAAAAGGATTTTTTAACAACGAACCACACGAAAAGACACCAAATTTTTTATAGGGTTGTTGCTCAGACGGACGGGATGGCATGCGGTTAAAAAAGTAGCGCAACCGTCCCGGTTGTGATTATTCTGACTGTCGTGGGGTGCGGGGGGATGTTCTTGTCCTGTCCACCACGTCCACCACGTCCACACCGTCCACCATGTCTGACCCGCACTACGCACTACAGAAGACTGACGCATTACCTTTTTCGTGCCTTTCGTGGTTAAAACCTTTTTGGACACCCTCCAAATAAATGGGCACCGGCAACTCGAATGTTTTGCAAGAAGAACCGTCCGCAAAATCTGTACTAATTTTTAAGATTAAAAATAGCACAGAAAAGCATGCAGGCGAGATGATCCCTTAACTTCCATTAGGAATATAAATATGCAAACAGTATTTGTCAAGCGGTAACAAAATATTGATGCCAAGGATTTTTTTCTGTACTATAATTGATAGTACAAAAAACATGCGATATATTATAAGTAGCTTCTGTGCTATGCGGGTCACGGTTCCGGTTGTCCTGCTTTGGTCATAATCAAAAAGGTGGTGTTCCGATGTCGGTCAAATATTGCAGTAAAAGCTTGCTTTTGGCGCAGCGTTGGCGCCAGGAACTCCTGGAACAGCGCTTGCCAGCTGGTTCGCGAATATTATCGGTGCGGGAATTTGCAACCCGCTATAGTGTTGCCAATGCGACCGCCGATCGTGTTTTCAGGATTCTGGAACAGGATAATTTTATCTACCGGGTACCGAAAAGCGGAGCTTTCATCAAGAAAGACCCGGTTCGCCTGCCGGAATTAGGTTTCGCCGGACCTTCACCGGCACCGGATTCCGGAAGTGTCTTATATAATGAATCTTTTCGACAGTTCTGCCAATTATTATCACAGCAGCAAAGGTGTCTGCGCTTCATTGCTTATCATGAATTGCTAGTGCCGGAACTGGCAGCGGAAAAATTGGCAGGGTTGGATGGTCTACTGCTGGTAGGGTGTTTTCTTGATGCGGAAACACTGCCGATTTTGCGGCGCTTTGCCGGGAAAATTGTGGTTGTGGGTTATGACCAGATACTGGATGAGTTGTCATGCAGTCAAGTGATTCCGGATTTCCGTAGTGGCTTGCTGGAACTGCAACGTACTTTCGATCTGCAATATTATGAAAAGTTTCTTGTGGTCAGTGCCAGTCACTGTAATGCCTTGGGCATACGAGCACAAGTGTATAACTTCTTTGCCGAAGTCAATATCGCCCCGGAAAAAATCGAACTGCTGGAATTTGCGACGGATAGCAACTTGAGCGCCGAAAGTCAAAGCCTGCAATATTTCAGCCAGTATCAGAAAGACTTGGAAAAAACCCTGATTATCACTCTCTCCGATTATTTTTCCTTCGGCATCCGGGAAGCTTTCCAGAACCAGGCACGCATGCCGGATGTCTGCAGCATCGATAACCTGGAAGATTATCTCCCAGCCTCGAAAAATGCCAGCAAATATTTTACTTCGATCGATAAAAGCACGCCCCGAATCTACCGCGAGGCATTGGAGCTGCTCCTGCGAATGCTGCAGACGAATGATGACCGGAAGTACGTCCTCAGAATCCCAACAAAACTAGTGCCCAGGCAAAGCATGCACTGCCCACGCATCGCTTGACAAAATTCCCGGAAGACAATCGAATTATTGGCGAGGAGAACGGACGAAAAGCCTCTCAGCCATTCCTAGTCTCGCCCCTGTCCATGAAATTTTTTCGGGTCTTTTGTGCTTTTCGTTGTTCAAAAGAATTCTTCGCTTACCCGGTTCATCTGACACCTTACCTTGCCTGCAGGTAACTTTTCTGTCTATTCACGCAGTGGAATATTCCGGGCAAAGCGGATATAGTATGTTAGGACTTCTTGGGAATGAAAACTTCCCCGCATCCTGAAACTGCATGCCGGAATTTCGATCGTGTATCAACAGGAAGAGGTACTTCGGCTATGTCTTCGGATAATGAACAAAATATAACCCAAAATATGTCTACTGTAACCGATCCGGATACTACTTATAAAGTATCCCTGGATGAACTCGAGCAGCTGCTAACGGAGGATGACCCGAGCGCCGCCCGCAAACGCAAGCGTAACTTGAAAGGCAGCGGTACCGCCAGTATTTTTACCTCCCCGCTGTTTGAAAAAGGCTGTGACCTTGATGCCCTGCTGGCCGAGCAGATGAAACGCCAAGCCAAAAACATGGGTTATGCACTGCATGTGTCAGCCGACGAAAAAGTGGAGCTGGGCGATGTCAACAAGCGTTTTGACATCGGCAAAAGCATCGCCGATGGAGGACAGGGGGTTCTGACAAAAGCTCGGGACCTCTCGCTAAAGCGCGAAGTCGCCCTCAAATCGCTGCGTCAGGAATTGATAGACGACAAGCTCGCCCGGGATTGCTTTCTGACCGAAGCCCAGGTCACCGCCCAGCTGGATCATCCGACCATCGTCCCGGTCTACAGCTTGAACAAAGATCAGCAGAATGGCATCCATCTGGCAATGAAACTGGTCAAGGGGCAGACCCTCAAAGAATATCTGGATAAAATCATCCTGCATTATGAAATGGACGGAGTGCGGAAATTTGATCTGAAGAAAGGGCTACACCACCGGCTGGACATCTTTTTACGGATTTGCGATGCAATCAGTTATGCCCATTCACGCAATATTATGCACTGCGACCTGAAACCGGCAAACATCATGATCGGGGAATACAATGAAACCTATGTGATGGACTGGGGAATTGCCAAATTGATCTACGAACCCGACGGCAAAACCCTCACCCATGAAAGTCTGACGGTGATGAACGGAACCCCTCGTTTCATGCCGCCGGAAGCCTTGCTGCTCCAGGGCCGCGATGAACGCAGCGATATCTTCGCACTGGGCGCCATCCTCTTCGAACTCGTCACACTGGAACGTGCCTACAGTGGAAAAACCACCAAGGAGGTCGTCGAAAGCATCAAAAACAATCAGCGCAATCCGATCAAATCTCGCTTCCGATACCGGATTGACGAAGATATGAAAGCAATCATCAACAAGGCAATGGCCTTTGACCGGAAACAACGCTACCAGACGGTCGATGCCCTTGCCGAGGATGTGCGACGCTATACGCTCGGAGAAGAAGTCTCCGCTAACCCGGATCATTTCTGGGGCAAGATCAATCGCTGGAGCATAAATCACCGCCGTCTCGTCATGGCTACAGGGCTGTTGCTACTGATCGCGCTGCTATCCCTGCATATCTGGTCACAGATGCGACAGATGCAGCAAACAGTTGCCCTTCAGAACCGCAATATTGCCGCAAGTCTGGCCTACAACCGGGTGGGTGAAACCGGCATGGCCATCGACCGCAGAATCGCCAGCCTCGAGAATATGCTGGACAACCTGGGTGACAACCTGTTGCTGCTGCTGGAAAACCGGAGTTCCGGAAATCATACCCAAAACCGCTTTGTTCATTATCTGGATTATCAGTCCGAGCAAAGCAGGCCCGCGAGCGCTGTATTCTCGCTAGCCTACAACCAGATCATTGACCCCGAACATTTTACCGCTTTCATGACCGGTGGACAGGATCCGAAAAAATATGACCATCTGATGCAACAGCTCAATCCGCTGCATTCACAAATTCCCAAGCTGATGCGCAACAGTAAAAATCAGCAGGATGAAGACATGAGTCAGCAGGAACTGTATGATGAGATGCTGACGACTGGACTGTCCGTGGCCTGGGTCTATTTCACCTTCAGCAACGGGCTTCTCCTGTCCTACCCAGGCAGCGGTTCCTACACCGCAGACTATAACCCGCAACAGAGGGACTGGTATCTGACCGCACTGAAAGGGGAAGGAAAACCGATCTGGGGAAACCCATACCAGGATGCCCTCATCAATGAAATGGTAATTTCCTGTTCGATGACCGTAAACTCATCCAAAGGAACCATGTATGGAATTGCGGGAATCGATGTTCCATTGCGCAAGATCAAAAGCATTATCAATCAATTCGGCAATCAGTCCACTGCGGTCGCAGGACGCTTTCTAGTCAGCCAGGACGGGACGATCCTGATCCGGTGCGGAATTGACCCGAACCGGCTCCACGAAGTAGGTGAAACAACCGGTATCAGCACCGATAAAATCCCCACTCATCTCCATCTGGATATGCGATGGAAAAAATACGGCACCAAGATCTGCACCGAGAACGGCCTGGAATTCATTTATGCCTTTGCCCGGGTGCCCGCCATCAATTGCACCTATCTGGAAAAAATCTGGCTGCAACCTTGGCTGGAAAAAGTCCAGGAAGCCGAAAGCCAGTTGGCGAAAGATTAATATTTTGTAACAACGAAAAGACACGAAAAGGCGCGAAATTTTTTTTAGGGAAGGCGTTGAATATTATTTTTTTCCGGTTCCCAGGATTTTCAGCAGTGCATTTTCGAGCGCCAGTTGCGGTTTGATCGTCGAGCTGGTCGTCTGCCAGAGTGCATCTCGGAGCGTTTTCACTGCCTGGATCATTTCTGCCGGAGCATATCTTTGCGCCTGTTCAGCAATCATCTGGGCGCGGTATGGGTGCATATCTTCGATACTGCCTTTTGCGGCACCTTTCTTGTTTTCCGGATTATTCAGAAAGGTGTTGACATCCCATGGGGTTCTGAGTTTACGTTCTGCCATAAAGACGAGCATCCGCAAAGCCTGCCGGAAATAATTGGCGGCATTAAAGATCAAGGCACGCGCTATTTGATCGGCATCCCTGCTTGTGGAAACCATGCTGTCAACCGTTGCCAGGGCATCCCGCAGATCACGTTTGCCCAAGCATTCACTTAGCGCCCAGATCTGTTCTTCCGCCCGGTTAAGGCAGAGCAGTTCCGCCGCCTCGAGAGTGATCGTCTGCCCCACACCGCCGCAATAGCAAATCAGCTTTTCCAGCTCGCCGTCGATCAGTGAAGTATCCCCGCCTAGTGCCTCGAGGAGATATTCCTCCGCCTCCCGAGTCAAGGTGATTCCTTTGTCGGTTGCTGCACGCCGCAGGATCGTAGCCATCTCGCCAAGACCAGTCCTTTTCGTGACATCCGGCCGGTTGAAGATTCGCACTTCCCCCTTGGTCTCGCAGGCTTTGGCCAGTGCTTTGCGGCGGTCGCAGCCGGCTCCGTCCATGACTAGAATAATATCGGCTGGCAATCCATTCTGGATACGTTTTGCCAACTCCTTCAGAGAGGCATCGATCCCACTCTTCCCTTTGCTTTCACTTTCCATTGAAAAGCCGCTGAAATGCTTCAGCCAGATGATCTTGCTGCCGCCAAAAAACGACGGTGAATCCAGCGAACGCAACAGGTTTCGCAGCATATCCTCTGAAGGGCCGCTTTCACCCTCCTGGATGATATCGCAGGCAAAGGGGTCCGGCGAGGGGCCTGCCAGTTGCAGCATCAGCTTGTCAGCCTCGAGAGTGATTTGTGACAAATCATTCCCGGTCAGCAAATAAATTTGTGCAGCCTGTGATGACAAAAAATAAACTCCCAGAAAATTTTTCCGCGTTTTCCGTGCTTTCCGTGGACAAAAAAATAGATTGTAGTCGCGATGCTATGCCGGCGAGCCGCCGGCGCTCCATATCGCCTCCGACTGAAAAAGTAAAGCCGGCCTTGACACACAAGAATTTTGGGCAGGGATTATGTCGCGCCCTTACAGGGCTTTGCCGATGGTGTGATCCCTGCCCCAGGGCGTTGCCCTGGGCTGGTATATCACGCCCCTTCAGGGCTGATCCCAATATCACCGATTCGGCTGATCTGGCGTCCGTGTAAAGTCCGTGTCCCGTCCGTGTAAAGTCCGTGTGGGTTGCGGGCGATCAGTCCGCGCCAAGCCTTTTCGTGGGGTTCGTGGTTAAAAAAACTTATTCTGGCGGTGCCTCGAAGGAGATGCGTCCGAGTTTTCCATCACGGAATTCCTTGATCATTGCGATTGCGGCGCGTTCCTGGTCGGGGACGCCTCCCGGCAGCAGGAATTTTCGGCGTTCAGCGAAGGCATTCAGGAATTGTTCCGGATCGGAGTTGCAGATTTCAGGCTCGATCAGGTTATTCAATGCATTCTGCATGCCCATCTCTTGCAGTTTCAGGCAGAGATACTGTGCGACCAGCTGCGCACCGACAATTTCATCCTTGATATTACCCAGCAAGGTCAGCAGCAGCTCATGGCATTTGTTTTCAATGCGGGGCCAGAGCACCCCCGGAGTATCAAGCAACTCGACCCCATCGGCAAGCGGAATCCACTGATTCTGACGGGTGACACCAGGTTTCGGACCAACCAGCGCCTTCTTCTTTTCATGCAGACGGTTGACCAGCGTCGATTTGCCAATATTGGGAATGCCCAAGATCATAATCCGTACCGGACGCATCAGCGGGCGGGTAGCACCACGCGCCGAACGTTCCTCGAGAACAATCTTTTTCCAAAGCTGGACTAGTCCGCGCACATTGGCAATCTTGCGCGAATCAAGAAAGAAAACCCGCTCGCCTCGAGCCGAAAACCAGTCCTCCCAGCGCCGAGATATCGCCGGTGCGGCCAAGTCCGCCTTATTGGCTACCAGAAGAGCTGGTTTCGAGCCAAGTTTTTGCAGCAGTTCAGGATTGCGTGTCGATCGAGGTGCTCTTGCATCGACCAGCTCGACAAGCAGATCGATCAGCTTTAGAGCCTCCTGCATCTGCCGACCGGCCTTCAGCATGTGTCCTGGAAACCAGCCAGAAAGCGGATAGGAATTGAGATCGTTCGTAGTCATAAAGGGTGCAGGGTGCAGGGGACAGGGTGCAGGGGACAGGGTGCAGGTGGTGCGTTGGGAAACATGGGCGGGTAACACTGGAGAAATAGGACAATACGCTTTACTAAAGTTTAAGCATGAAAACAATTAACGTGACATGGCAACTACAATCATTTTTGTCCACTGAAAGCACGGAAAACGCGGAAAATTTATATGACTGTTGCTCTGACGAATGAGCCTGCTCTGGCAAAATCCTTGTATAGAAAAACCGATCAATGCCACATGATTCCCGTACATCAAAGGGAGCTAACGAGCCGACAACACACCATGGCGCCTCCCCCTGCCCCCTGCCCCCTGCACCCTGCCCCCTGCACCCTGCCCCCTGCACCCT
>JAPXLT010000093.1:0-15658 GCA_033809415.1 Lentisphaeria bacterium | reverse complement strand
GGGTGCGGGGTGCGGGGTGCGGGGTGCGGGGGGCAGGTTAGTCGGACAGGTCGGACAGGTCGGACAGGTCGGACAGGTCGGACAGGTCGGACAGGTCGGACAGGTCGGACAGGTCGGACAGGTCGGACAGGTCGGACAGGTCGGACAGGTCGGACAGGTCGGACGGATCATTCTGATCAGCGATTCCCATCACCGAAAAATCGAAGGGTGCAGGGTGGTGATTGCAGTCAGTTAGGGGTAAGGAACGAAAATGGGTGATCTTCGAGTAACAACCGGGGAAGAATTGCCGCTGAGCAAAATTCAGGCTCGCAAGCGGCGAAACATAATTCTGCTGATCATTTTTCTGCTGCTGGCAGCTGTCATCACTGCCGGCAGTTTGATCAAGCTGGATCGTTATACGGTGGCTTCGGGCTATGTCACGACAGAGGATTATGCCGAGGTGCGCCCGCCAGTGACCGGGATCGTCAGCAAGATCCTGGTCAAAAGCGGCAAGATTGTCGAGCCTGGCGAAGTCCTGGTGCAGCTGAATTCCGAAGAGGAAGAGGCCTTGCTTGCCGAGACGAAGGCGCGCGTCTCGAGGTTGCAGACGGAGATGGAGCGCCGCAAGGCGGAAATGGCGATCGATCTCGAACGCCGAGGCGTGGAGCTGACGGAACAGCAGCGCGCCCACAAAGATAACATAGCCATTGCGGAGTTGCAGCTGCAAAATGCCCAGACACGCCTGAAGCTGACCAGCGAGCTGGTTGCCAAAGGCCTGAAAGCCGCCAACAATCTGGAGGACGACCGCTTGAAAGAGCAGCTGGCCAGGGTCACGCTGACCTCCTTGCAGAACAAGGACTTTACCATCTATGAGGAACTGCTGAAACGCGACCGCAACAAGTATGATCAGGAAATCGCAGCTTTGGCCAATGAATTGCGGGCACTGGAAGATGCGGTGCGCCGGGTGGAAGCCAGATTGCAGACCCGTTTGATCCGTGCGCCGATCGGAGGCATGGTCGTGCGCTATGAATTCGTCGTCGGTGAATTGCTTACCCCAAGCAGCGTCATCTATGAAATATTCGGCGGTGACAAGCAGGTGTTGAAACTGCGCATCAGCGAACGCCATGCGATCAAAGTGGGGGTGGGGCAGCCCTATCGTGCCCGCTTGGCACCTTACAAGGGATTGATCCGAAATTATTTCTGGGGAGAAGTGGAATATTTGCGCAATGTCATCCAGAGCGACGGCAAAACGACCTACCGGATGGCCTATTGCAGCTTCGATCCGGGGGAACATGATATACCGCCAGGGACGACGGCGGAGGCGCGTATTTATTATGGAAAATCCAGCCTTTGGCTGTATATATTCAATATTGATCTGTGACATCAGAGGATGCGGGCTCGCATTTGGCCTCGAAGGGAACCTGCTGCGATGAGCATCATTCGCGAAAATTCAATGTTAGGCAACATGAGCAAGGTTCTTGTCTTCATGCGCCCCTACAAGAAGCAGCTGCTGGCCCTGGTTCTGCTGACGATTATCCTAGCTGTCCTGGCGGTTTTCCCGCCGCTGGTGACGAAGACGCTGATCGACCGCGTATTCACCCGCAGGGATACCAGCGTCTTTTTCCTATACGGTTTTTTAATGGTGTCCATCGTTTCATGCAGTCACCTGCTTTCCCTCTGGCAGCAGATGTACTGTGCCTGGCTGGGGCAGCGCTTTGTCTTTGATGTGCGCTTCAAGCTCTATCGCCACATGCTGCGCCTTTCCCTGCGTTTCTTCGGCAAGCACAGTGTTGGCAAACTGGTGAATCGTCTGATGGGCGACAGCGGCACGGTGCAGCAGATGCTGACTGGGCAGAGCATGACCGTGCTTTCCGATCTGATTGTCGCTTCCTGCGCGATCATGGCGACCTTCCTGATCAGCTGGCGCATGGCCGGGCTGCTGCTGCTGATCCTGACGCTCTTTGTCGTCAATTATCGCTTGAACATTCAAAAGATCATCCGTTCCAGCCGTTCGGTGCGCAAGTCCTACGACCGGCTTTCGGGGGGCGTGCAGAATCGTCTGGTGGCCAATATGGCGGTGAAGACCTTTGGCGCAGAAGGCCGGGAAAATGCAGTTTTCTCGGAGCAGTCGGACGAGACCTTGCAGTATGGCAGGATGCAGGGAATCGCCGGCAACAACTTCTGGATGAATGTCGGTTTGATTCAGGCGCTCGGCAACAGTTTGCTTTATTTCATCGGCTGTGCGCTGGTATTGCAGGGCGACCTAAGCTATGGCGAAGTCGTTGCGTTTTGCGCCTACGGCAACCAGCTGCTTTGGCCGGCAGTGCGTTTTTCCCAGCTGGCCAGTCAATTGCAGCAGGTTTCCATCGCCACGGAGCGGCTTTTCGAAATCTTTGATGAACCTCCGGAAATTCAGGATGCCCCTGATGCGGTGTCGCTTCCGCATCTCACTGGTCGTGTGGATTTCGAGGATGTGCGTTTTCACTATGAGCCGGGCAAGGAAATCATCAAGGGATTTACACTGCATGTAAAACCCGGCGATACGATTGCCTTGATCGGACCGACTGGCTGCGGCAAAAGCACGATTCTGAACCTGATTATCCGATACTATGACATCACCGGCGGCAGACTATTGCTGGACGGGGTGGAAATCAACCGCATAAAACTGCGGCAGCTGCGGCGGCAGTTCGGTATTGTCTTGCAGGAATCGCATCTTTTCTCGACTACGATCCGCGAAAACATTCGTTACAGCCGTCCGAATGCGACTGACCTCGAGGTTGAAGAAGCGGCGAAAACTGCGGAAATCCATGATTTCATCTTGACTTTGCCCGAGGGCTATGAGACTCCGGTCGGGGATTTCGGGGTGGAATTGTCGGTTGGCCAGAAGCAGCGCATCAATATTGCCCGGGCGATCTGCGCCAATCCGGCGATTCTGATCATGGATGAAGCAACCAGCTCCCTGGACAGCGATTCGGAACAGGCCATCCAGAAGGCCATGGAGAAGGTGCTGCAGGGGCGGACGAGCTTTGTCGTCGCACACCGTCTTAGCACGATTAAAAACGCCAGTCAGATCATCCTGCTCGATAAGGGTGTCATCCAGGAACGTGGCACCCATGCCGAACTGATGGCCATACCAAATGGCCGATATCAGGAATTGTACACCAAACACATGGGAAAAGGGGTCATCGAAGAATAACTTGGTGCGGACTAACCGTCCGTGTCCCGTCCGTGTCCCGTCCGTGTCCCGTCCGTGTCCCGTCCATGATTTTTAACGGTCCAGATCATCATCGCAACTACCAGTACCGTCCGCCTTTGATTCGTCCGAAAGAAAAGGGGACGGACTGGCCGTTGTATCTGCGTTTTATCCGGCAGTATGCCTGGCCATACCGCTGGTCGCTGATCATCTGCATGATTCTAGTTGCGATCAATTCGAATTATGTCTATGTTATTTCCTATTTGTCGCGCCTGGTTGTTGACAATATCCTGGTGATCAGCAGCAGTGAAGCCGTAGACGAACAGGGTGCGCGCCGCAGCATTACTGCACCGGATCGGGATTTGGAAGGGCCGCCTTCCCGTCCAGTTGTCGGCATGGGCAAGAAGATCGACATGGGGGTGACGACATCGGTGCGTCCTCCTGAGGCTGGCAGAAAGCTGCTGCTTTTGGCGATTTGCTATATGTTGACACAATGCTGTTTCAATACCATCGGGCGTCTGGCGGCTCGTAGGCACATCGTGGTTGCCCAGGGGATCATGGGGCGCCTGCGCGAGGACATGCACCGCAAAGTGATGGAGTTGTCGATGAGTTATCATCAGGCGATGAGTCCAGGGCGCCTGCTGTCGCGCATTTTGTCGGATGTCGAGTCTGTTCAGCTCGAGATGATGGCGTTGATGATCAGCGGCACACACTGCTGTTCCATGATCTTGACCGGGACAGCGATTCTGCTCTTTGTCGAATGGCGCATGGCTATTGTCGCTGCACTGGTCATGCCCCTATACGCCTGGATGTATCACACCAAGCGGCCACGAATCCGAGCCTTGAATCAGGAATTGCGCCATACCAATGCCTGCTTGTATGGGTTGGTTTCGCAGAAGATCGATGCCATGAAGGCCATTCAAGCATATGCCCGTGAACCCGGCGAGGAGCTGGCGTTCCACCGCCTGGTGGCCTGTTTCTTTCGGGATGCGCTGAAAGTCCAATGGATCAGTTCTACCCTTAGTTGCAAGGCAGGGATTCTGGCGCATCTGTGCAACTGCACCATTTTCCTCTATGGCGGGAAAATGGTTCTTGATGGAGACATGACCCTGGGGCGCTTGATCTTTGTGCAGTCGGCAACCGTAACCTTGTTCCAGCCTGTGCTCGAATTTTCGCAGCTGAGTTTTGTCTTGCAGCGCCTGCGGATTTCTCTGTTGCGGGTGGCTGGCGTGCTTGACCGTGAGGTTGAGATCACGGATGATCCCAACGCCGTAGAATTTCCGCGTCCGATCCGGCATGGGATCGAAGTCCGCAATCTTGCTTTTACTTATCCTGCCGCGAAGTTAAGCCGTGAGGTTGATGAAAGCAGCGCAGAGCCACCCATACCGCCGGAACCTGTCCTCCGCGATGTTTCTTTCAGCGTTCCGGCGGGCACTTGGCTTTGCATCATGGGCGCCAGCGGTTGCGGCAAAACGACATTGCTGCACATGTTGTCCAGGCTGTATGTGCCGCAAAAAGGCGAAATACTGATCGATGGCATTGATTTGCAGAAAATCAATCTGCTTTCCTT
The DNA here is from genome assembly GCA_033809415.1 of Lentisphaeria bacterium. Taxonomy (GTDB): domain Bacteria; phylum Verrucomicrobiota; class Lentisphaeria; order Oligosphaerales; family Oligosphaeraceae; genus JAQVUB01. The sequence goes on along the minus strand of JAPXLT010000093.1, from coordinate 10,916 downwards.
GCGCAAAGCCGTTGGCGTCGTCCCGCAGGAGGCGCAGATTTTCAGCGGGAGCATGAAGGAAAATATCAGTTACGGCTTTCCGGATGCCAGTAACGAGCAAATTATGAATGCCGCCAAGGCAGCCCAGATGCATGATTTCATCCTCGAGATGAAAACGCAGTATGAAACGCTTATCGGGCAGAAAGGCGCCAGTCTTTCCGGTGGGCAACGCCAGCGCCTTTCTCTGGCAAGGGCGCTGCTGACCGATCCGGAATTGCTGATCCTGGATGACTGCACCTCCGCCCTGGATGCCAATACTGAACGGAAAATCCAGGAGACCCTGGCGCAGATTCTGGTTGGCAAAACTGCCATCATGGTCTCGCAACGTGTCTCGATGGCCATGCGCTGCCACAAAATTCTAGTGCTCGAGGATGGCTTGGTCAAGGAATATGGCACCCACCGCGAATTGCTGCAAAAGCACGGATTCTATTCGAAATTATTCAGCCAGCAGACGGAATAACGAAAGGGTGCAGGGTGCAGGGTGCAGGGTGCAGGGTGCAGGGTGCACGGGGCGGGGGGAACGGGTGTTATTTCAGACGCCGAGGCTTTTGAGCAGTTGCACTGCATTGCTGATATCGCGGCGTTGTTCCGGGCCGATCGGAATTTCCCGTTCAATAATAAATGGTCCGTCAAAGTCGCTCTCGAGCAGTTTGATGATCAGTCCTGCAAAGCCGGTGTCTCCTTCGCCAAGGATGGTTTCTTTGCCGAATTGTTCACCGGGAGCCGGTCGGACGCCATCTTTGCAATGAATTGCCTTGATCCAGGAGCCGAGTTTGTCCAGCATTTCATCAGGACTGTCGGGCAGGTTGTAATACATTACGTTGGCTGGATCGAAATTGTAACCCAGGTGGGGACTGTTGACTTCGGTAAAGATTTTCAGCAGCCATTCCAGGGAGATCGAGCCGGTTTCAAAGAGGAAGTACTGCTGATTCTCTGCAGCAAAGGCAGCCAGTTGCCGGAGGGAGGCGATGAAGCCGCTGTAGCATTCCTCGTCGTTTTCGGGAAGATCGCCAACATGGCAAAGAATATATTGAATGTCGTAGCGTTTAGCCCAGTTCATCTGACGGCAGATGCTGACCAGGTTTTCCGCCCGGTTTTTAGGGGCAATGATGCCCTTGTTGTAGGTGGTGAAAAGGCTGTTCGGAGTTAAACCGTACTTCTTCAGCATGCGGATGATTTCCTCGCTGCGCTGAAATCCTTCCTCGCCGCAGAGATATTCATCGGTTACCCGGCAGACCTGACTCGAGTTCATGCCGATCCCCCGCAGGAAATCCAGGTATTCTTCAGTGATGTTATTCATTCGCAACAGGGTGCCAAGGGAATGTGATTTTATCATTTTTGCACTTTCATTTTTAGGGGTTTATTATAAATGAACGGGTCAAAAAAATCAGACCATGATGCGGCGTCCGCTGGGATGATTCAGGAAAAGGAACTCTGTCTCGAAGAGGGTGTTCATCGTTTCAGGGTTCAGTAATTCGTCTGGGGTGCCTTCTTTGATCAGGCGTCCATTTTTCATCAGCAGAAGCCGATCCGAGAAGCGTGCGGCACTGTTGATGTCATGGGAAACTTGCAGCATCGTGATATGCTCGTTGCGGGACAGCTCATTCAGCAGCTGATTGACTTCATTCTGATAACGCGGATCAAGAAAAGTCGTCGGTTCATCCAAGAGCAGAATGGGTGTCTGCTGAACTAAAGCAGCCGCAATGAAGACCTTTTGAGCTTCACCACCGCTGAGGGAATTCATGCGCCGCCCAAGAAACTCCGAAATGCCGGCCTTTTCGACGGCGAACTCGACTGCCTCACGGTCGGCCTGATCGAGTCCAGCCCAGGCGCCATGTTGAGCGAAACGGTTCAGCAGCAGGAATTCATGCACGCAGTAATTGCTGGTGAGGTTGTTCTGTTGCGGAACGAAGCCGATTTGCCGCGCAATTTCACGCTGGCTGCATTTGCGGATGGATTGCCCGTCGATCAGGATTTCGCCTTCCCAGTCCCGGTGGATTCGGTTGAGGCATTTCAGCAGAGTGGATTTGCCGGCACCATTGGGACCTAAAAGCGTGTAGCTGCAACCGGCCTGCAATCCGAAGCTGATATCCTGCAGAATCCGCTTCCCTTGCAAGCTCAGGCTAACCTGACGCAATTCAAGAATGTAGCTGTGTTCAGTTGCAGGCATGAGAGACTCGCGATCAAAAGATTCTTTAACCACGAAAGGCACGAAAAGGCACGAAACTTTAGGGTTGGTGTTGTGACGGATGGAACGGCACGCAGGTTTGCAATCTGACCTGTTGGTTTCTCCGACGGATCGGACGGATGCGCATTCCTCGATAATATACTTTGGAATTTAGAATAAGGTGATTTCCATTTTTTTCAAAACGAAAAACGAAAAGGTAGCTTGGTAATTAGACCCAATCCAAAAAGGATTTTTTAACCACGAACCACACGAAAAGGCTTGGCGTGGGCTGCCGCCCACAACCCACACGGACTTTACACGGACTTTACACGGACGGGACACGGACAGGACACGGACGGGACACGGACTTTACACGGACGGGACACGGACTTTACACGGACGCCAGATCAGCCGAACCGATGATATTGGGATTAGCCCTGAAAAGGGCGTGATATACCAGCCCAGGGCAACGCCCTGGGTCAGGGATCCCACCATCGGCAAAGCCCTGTAAGGGCGTGACATAATCTCTGTCCATTGTCCATTCAGTCCATTGTCCATTCAGCAGTCCATTCTTGTCCATTCGGTCCATCGCGTCCATTCCTGTCCCTGTCCATCGTTCATAAAAAATCTTTCACAAAAAAGAAGATTCTGGGTGATAGTAGCACGAAAATTTTTTATAGGGTTGCTGCTCCGACGGATGGTGCTGCATTTTAAAAAGTAGCGCAACCGTCCCGGTTGTGATGGTGTCTTTCGTCTTTTCCTGCTGAATAACAGAGGCAGGGTACGTGGTACGTGGTACGGGGCGTCTGTGTTCTGTCCACCCTGTCCACCCTGTCCACCCTGTCCACCCTGTCCACACCGTCCACCCTGTCCACCACATCTGACCTGTACCCCGCACCCCGCACCCCGCACCCCATTCCCCTAAAACCTGTACTACAGAGGCATTACTTTTGGACGCGGTCTAATTAAAAAAGCTGCGACGGTTGTTTTCATTCTTCGTTTTGGTGTTACAGTAAGTCAACCGTAGACGGCGAGAGACGATATCCCATCCTAAAATGTGAAAAAGGACAGATGATGAAAATCTACATCATGACAGACCTCGAAGGACCGAGTGGAACGAATGGACGCAGCGACGGCATCGGCAACAAGATCGTCAATTCCCCGATTGCCTGCCAGGTCTTGACTGAGGAAGTCAATGCCTGCGTCGAAGGATTGCTGGCTGGCGGCGCTGATCACATCGTGGTCTGGGATGGTCACGGCGGCAGCAATTCCATTGACATCACCAAACTCCATCCAGCCGCTGAACTCGGGACGATTGGCGGCGAACTCTATCCAGTCATGTTTATTGACGCCAGTTACGACGCGGCCATCCAGCTTGGCGCACATGCTATGCAGGGTGTTCCGGATGGCTACATGAACCATACATTCAATAGTCACGGTGTGGCTAACATGTGGCTGAATGGCGAACGTATCGGCGAAATTGGCATTGGCATCTGGGGAGCCGCCTATTTCCGGGTGCCGACTATTTTGGTGTCTGGCGACGATGCGGCCTGCCGCGAAGCCCATGCCTGCCTCCCGGATGGCGTGGCTACGGTGTCCACCAAGCACAGCATATCACGCTACACCGTCATCAACCGCAATCCCGTTGCCGTGCGCGCTGACCTGCGCACCACCGCCGAAAAGGCTCTGCGCAACCTGGCGGACTACAAGCCCAAGCCTCTGCCCGACGCATTTGAGCTGACCGTGCAGCTGATGTGCCCGAATTTGGCGGACATCTGGGAAAAACGCGGCGCCGAACGCCTTGACCATATGACTATCCGCATCTGCGGCACGGACTTTGTCGATGTCTGGGCGCAGCACTCCGGCTGGGCACCAGGAGTTCACAATCGGAAATTCGGCGTCACCCCAGACCTCAATCGCCGTTAAGAAGGGGGCAGGGTGCAGGGGGCAGGGTGCAGGGTGCAGGGGGCAGGGGGCAGGGTGCAGGGTGCAGGGTGCAGGGGGCAGGGGGGCATTTGTCATTTGTCACTTGTCATTTGTCATTTGTCATTTGTCATTTGTCATTTGTCAGGGTGCAGTTTAAAAAGTAGCGCAACCGTCCCGGTTGTGATTATTCTGACTGTCGTGGGGTACGGGGATGTTCTTGGCCTGTCCACACCGTCCACCACGTCCACCACGTCCACCACGTCTGACCCGCACCACGCACCACGCACTACAGAAGACCCATTACGTTTTTCATTCATTTTCATGGACATGAACAAGAACGTCCATCGTGTCCCTGTCCATTAAAAAACGAGCCATTTCCCGACGTGGTTAAGAGAATGAAAACGCCCTGTGTTATTCAGCACGAGCGATTTGGTTTTCTGAATTTCAGCTTATAGTATAGGTGTTTTTGACAAAACTGTCAACTTTACAAGGGATCGCTTATGTTTATTGATATTCATGTGCATTTTCACAAAACACCAGGCTTTCCGTACTGGAACAAGCAAACTTTTGCCACACCGGAACAACTTTTGGAGCGTTATGCTGATATTAAGGTAGAACGCGCTGTGGTTTTGCCAGAGGTGAACCCGGAATGTGCACATGTGACGCAATCCAATGAAGAAATCCTGGAGGTGGTGCAACAGTATCCCATGTTTATACCTTTTTGCAATGTGGACCCGCGCGCTTTGACCAATAGCGTCAAGGCACCATTCCATGATATTTTCAGTTTCTATAAAGACCGGGGCTGCAAGGGCATTGGTGAGGTTTGCGCTAACTTACATTTCCTTGACCCATTGGTGCAGAATATGTTTAAAGGGGCGGAGTCTGCCGGACTCCCGCTGACCTTCCATATTGCACCAAGTATAGGAGAAACCTATGGTCTTTTCGACAATGCAGGGTTGATCCAGTTGGAGACCTGCTTGCAGCGCTTCCCCAACCTGAAGTTCTTCGGACATTCCCAGGCCTTTTGGGCCGAAATGGCTCCGCTGAAGCATTTTTCGGATCGTTGGGACTATCCCAAATATGGCATAGAAGAGGAGGGGCGAGTCCCGCAGCTGATGCGTAAATACGGCAATCTCTATGGTGATCTTTCTGCCGGTAGTGGTTGCAACGCCTTGACTCGAGACCGTGCCTACGGTATCAAGTTTCTCAACGAGTTCCAGGACAGGCTCTTCTTCGGCACAGATATCTGCACTCCGAGTACGCCTACGCCGCTGGTGGATTATCTGCTCGAGTTGCGCAGCAATGGTGAGATTTCCGAGACTGTGTTCCAAAAGGTCGCCCGCGAGAATGCGATACGAGTGCTGCAACTATGAGAGAATATAGGATGCGTGGTGCGGGTTTACGTAATTGTGTCGGAGGCGATACTGTATCTGTTTTCAGTTGTAGGCATAGATGTTCTGAAAGGGAATCGACAGCCTGCACAAAGCAATTGGCTATTCGTCCCAGCTGGGATATTGTTTCGGGATAGGACCAACCGATTTGATAACGCGTGGATAGCTGACATTTTCGTCTGCTGGTTTTTCGCCGCGGGCTTTCCTGATTTCAAAAATCCAGTTGTCGCCAAAATCAAAGTAATAATACAATTTATTCCGTCCCAATGGCCAGACATCCTTCAGTAAAAGGTCATCAACATTCCATTCCAGGTCATAGTAATCATCCTGACCTTCGTTTTCTTGCCTGCCTGGCTTGTATTTTTTACCGCGTGGATTGCCTGTTCTGGAAACGTAAAATGCGTGCAGGTGATCGAAATCAAAATCAAACACATCGTGAATGGCAAAACGTAATGCGCAAAGAGAAACGTCTTTTTTAATTTCCAGAACGCGCACGCATTTGTCAGTCAAATACCACCCGTCGATGCATTCAATTGTCAATGTGTAAATCATGTTATGTCTTTGGGTAATATCGATCAGTGAAAAGACGACCAGTGCCTATACGGACGTGGCTGGTCAGTCGGAGAAAAAAGTCAGATGTGTACACCTCGATAATATACTTTCAGAGTTTAGAAAAAGGTGAGTTTCATTTTAAAATTGCAAAACAACAACTTAAAGTTTAAAAGTGGGCTTGACAATAGAAAAAATGCAGGTTAAATTAAACGATAAGGAAAGTGTTTCCCTTTTTATTAAAACCCTTTCTTGGAGTTTTTTGGGGTGCTGTTTTGGGCATAAATTTTTGCTATGAATGCAGGTGGTAAAGCAAAAGGAGGTTTGAGATGCGGAAGCCGGACTTGAGCGTATTTTTCACCTTAATAGAACTGTTGGTGGTCATTGCCATCATTGCCATTTTGGCTTCGATGTTGTTGCCGGCTTTGTCCAAGGCTCGCGACAAAGCCAAGACCATGTCCTGCATCAGCAATCTCAAGCAGCTCGGTGCGGCGTTGCTTATGTACTCGCACGACAGTGAAGATTACTTTCCGACCTGCAACCAAAGGGAAACCACCGTTGCGCCTGTTCCGGCATTTCCCAATTTTCTCAGAACCACGCCATGGTCAGCCCGCTGGTATCTCGCCTGGCACAGTGCGACTTATCCGTATATCGGTAACATCAAGTCCTACAAATGCTCCACTAACCCTAAGGATTACTACATGGTCAACTATGCCATGCCCGCCGGAGCCGTAGTTAGGGCCGAGCCTCATCGGGAGACGCTGTTTTGGCACCCGCGCACCGCCCAGTCGATCCCCCGCCCCGGCGACTGCGTTCTTCTGTCCGAAAAAGGCCTGGGTTCCGGCGCATACATTCTCAATGGCGGATATTACGCCATGTGGATTGGTCACAACTTCGGCGCCAACGCCGTGCATGCGGACGGTCATGCCCAATGGTGGAAAGGCACCATCGGCGCCATCGGCTTCGGCAGCTGGCCAGGACCTGCCAGCACTGGACACTCTTATCGCATCGTCAGCGAAGCGTTTGTGAACTGGGATAGGAAGCGTTTGTGAACTGGAATAAGAAGTTGACAGCCGACTCCATGCCGCCAACCTGGAGTTGCCAACGTTGTTGCTGGACGATGATGTCGCCCTGCGGAAAGGGCGAGTGGCGCCTATTTTTAACAACGAAAAGGCACGAAAAGACTTGGCGTGGGCTAACGCCCACAACCCATTTTTTAACCACGAACCACACGAACAGCCACGAAAATTTTATAGGGGTTGTTGCTTCGAGTGATGGGATTGCACGCGAATTTGCAGTCTATTTGGTTGTTTTATCTGACAGATCGGCGGATTGGCATAACATATTACGCCGTAGGCGTTTGCCCATGCTTAACCCCAGGCTTTAGCCTGGGGTGAGGAATCCCCCAAAGACAGTGCCTTGTAAAGGCACGACAATCAGACGGAGATGTGCTTATATGCCAATGACTTAAAGCTTTCTTTCCAGAAAAATCTTTCACAAAAAACAAGTAGTACGAAAAGGCATGAAAAGGCACGAATTTTATTCGAGTTGTTGCACTATAAGCAAAAAGAGGAGAAATCATGAACATCCGGCAAATCCTGTTCCTGGCCTTGACCTGGTGCATCTGCGGCGTAAGCGCTGCCGCAGAATTGGAGCTGTTCGCGCCTGGAAAAATCCTGCCCGTGGTCATGGCCAAAGACGCCCCCCCAAAATACAACCCGGGCGGGGTATGATTTGATTCTGTACTTGGAAAAAGTTTCCGGCCAGCGCCCGCGTCTGCGGACCGGGGAGGCGCCCGAGCTCCCGGACGCGGCGATTTGGATCGGTGCGCATCCGGCTCTGCCTCGGGTCTTTCCAGGCGTCGATCTGTCCTTCCAGTATCCCGAGGAGACACGCATCTACTGCGACGGCAAGAACCTGCTGATTATCGGCAAGGATGTGGTGCGCAGAAACGACAAGGTTGTGCGGCAGTGCGAAAGCGGCACCGCCAACGCCATCTATACTTTCATCCAGGACGACTTGGGCGTGCGCTGGCTCTGGCCCGGCGAACTGGGAACCGACTGCCCACGGTTGGAACGCCTCAGCATCGCGCCCATGGACAAGCGCTATCATCCGCAAATCCTGACCCGGGACCTGATCCTGCAACCGAAAATTTCCAGCGACTGGCTGCGTTGTCAACGCATGCTGTTTGCCAGCCGCGACCACCTGGACTACTCGCCTGGCAGCAGCGGTGGCCATGGCTTCAATGACTGGTGGCCGCGCTTCTGCAAAAGCAACCCGGAGTATTTTGCCCTGCAGCCTGATGGCACTCGCGGCACCTACCCCGGCCCGGGGGTGGACAACCCGAAAGGCGACCAATATTGGGCAAAGAAGATCTGCAAATCCAATCCTGCGGTCTGGCAGCAATGGGTTACCGATGCCCTGGCAGACCTGGAACGCAACCCGAGAATGAATTATCCCAGCGCCGGCGCCAGTGACGGCCACAACTCAGGGATCTGCGTCTGTCCCAACTGCAAAGCCTGGGACCGCCTCGATGCCGAGCCATTCACCTTTTATTGGAAAGGCAAGCAGGAAGAATATGTATATCTGACCGACCGCTACATGACATTCTGGAATCACCTGGCCAAGCTGCTGAAGGACAAACTGCCCGAACGCGACGATGTGCTGGTGCAGGCCATGGCCTACGGACCATCCACCACCCCGCCACTGGGAGAGGGACTGGCTCAAAACACCATGCTGGCTTTCGTCTCCAGTTTCCCTTTTGCCACTCCGGACTCACGCCAGACCAACAAGGAACGCTGGCTGGGCTGGTCAAAAAAGGCGCCCAATATGTTCTACCGCCCAAACTGGTGGTATTTCGGCGGCGGTGTGTGGTGCCTCCCGGAAGTCGCCTTGCAGGACCTGGCCGATGATCTCCATTTCCTGGGGGAAAATGGCTGCATGGGGCTGTTCATCGATGGTGGCACCGAAGCCTGGTGCACCGCTGCGCCGATGTATTATCTCCTGGCTCAGCTGACTTGGAATTGCCAGGCCGACGAAAAGGCCATCTTGAAGGACTACTATCAGCGCGGCTTCGGACCGGCCGCCGCCGCAATCGAAGAGTATTGGCAGGTCTGGGAGGAAGCCCGGCGCCAAGTGTTGGCGGCCACGGATTTCCGCCACGGATCAAGCAACCGGCTGAAGGTTTTCCACCTCCTCCGCAACGTCTACGGCGGCAGCGTATTGGCCCAGGCGGACGCCTGCCTGAAGCGGGCCGAGGCAGCCGTGGCAGATTCGGAGCTGTTTCGACAGCGGGTGGCGTTTGTGCGGGCGGGCTGGACCTTCACCGACCTGATGCTCAAATCCGCCGATGCCATGGACACGGTGCGTAAAACCAGCGGTACCGACAAGGAGGCGGTGAATAAGTCGCTGGCCTGCTGGCAGCAGATCAACGATACTGTCGCCAGTCATCCCAACAGCCTGGTGATGAGCAGGCTGATGCGTATGATGCAAAGCAAGGGGTATGTGTATATGGGAAATATGGAAAACTACTTCGGCCCGCCATCGCAGGCCTTCCAGAATGCCCTTGACGCCAGCATCCCGGTCGAAACTTCCGGCAAAGGCAAAGAATGGGAACTGGTCTATGACAGCGATTTCAGTAACCCAGCCGAGCTGAAAAAATGGCAGGTCATCGCCGGAATCTGGGAGGTCAATGCCGGTGCGCTGTGCTGCAAAGGCGAAGCCGACAACCGGATCCTGTTTCGGCAGTCGGTGCCCAACTACCAGCGCATCGAATTCACTGCCCAGGCGCTGCCGGAGGTAGGCGCACCGGCTTCCGACCTCAGCGTATTCCTGCAGGTGGCGGCAAAGGGGGACTCCCTGAATACCGGATACTTCTTCCAGTTCGGGGGCATGGGCAATACCCTACACAGGATCATCCGCAAGGGGAGCGTCTTGTGGGAAGAACAACAGCCCAAAATCCGTATCGTTGCCGGGCAAAGGCATCAGATCGTGGTCGAGAATGACGAGGGGCTGCTACGGCTGAGCGTCGATGGCAAGGATGTGCGGGCATTGCGCGAAAAATCCTCCCTGGTCGGCAAAGGCCACGACCGGATCGGCTTCTATTTCCATTCCCCGGTCAAGGTCGAAAAAGTCAAAATCTATTACAAGCCCATGGATGATGGTTTGATTTAAGGGTGCAGGTGGCAGGGTGCAGGGTGCAGGGTGCAGGGTGCAGGGTGCAGGTGTCAGGGTGCAGGGTGCAGGTGGCAGGTGGCAGGTGGCAGGTGGCAGGGTGCAGGGTGCAGGGTGCAGGTGGCAGGGTGCAGGGTGCAGGGCAATACTCGTTACTTAAAACTTTTTGCTGGCGTCTCAAAGTTGGGACCTGAGCATAAAAAAGTCTTCAATGACTTGAAAAAAACACAAGAGCTTGTCTTTTATTAGTTAAACCAAAACTTGATAAAAGAAGGAGCAAGCTCTTGTGAAAATTGAATTGTCATTTAACTATAATTTGGAACTTTCTGATTGCAAACTTGACAGCCTGATTTCTGCTTTCAAACAAATGATTTCGCCGTTGCTGTCTGCTTTTATCGCCACGGTTCTTCGGCAATTTGCTGACCGGCTACTTGGGAATATGGCTGTTGATTGCTCTGTAGAAGGAAAAACGTTTTCTCACTGTTCCAAGTGCGGCGGGCATTCTTTCCGCTGGAAAACCCGTGAAAGCAAATCGGTGTCAGCCAAGTTGGCAACGAGTTTGGGTATGGTATTAATTCCACAAATGCAGATTCAATGCAAAAAGTGCGGTCATAAAAAATATATTGTCAGGTCTCTGTTGGATCTGCTTCCTTATGCGCGTGTATCTGAGT
>JAPXLT010000092.1:0-15694 GCA_033809415.1 Lentisphaeria bacterium | reverse complement strand
ACCCTGCACCCTGCACCCTGCCCCCTGCACCCCGCACCCTGCACCCTTCTCATAACAATAATGCTCCATTTTTCCCGTTTTACGATAGGAGAGTGTCATGCGACACGAACCACTTGATCAACTCAGTGACAAAGACCTGGTGGACCTCTGCCGCAACGGTGATGATGCTGCCTTCACGGAATTGTACAACCGTTATCGCTTGCAGCTTTTCTCCTATCTGCATCGCTTGCTGCGGGATGACAAATCACCGATTGATGACATTTTCCAGCAGGTCTGGATCAAGGCTGCGCGCAACTGGCAGCGCTATACCGATCAGCAACTTCTGTTGGCCTGGCTCTGCCGGATTGCTCACAACCTAGCCATGGATTATTTCCGCAGCACAAACAACAAGAAAACCGTTGAAATCAATGAAAACCTGATAGCCGACACCTTCAGCCCAGAAGAGGCCTTGCATCAGCTCAAGCTCGATGAAGCGCTGCAAAATGCCATCGAGCAGCTCCCGCCTGACCAACAGGAAATCGTCCGCTTGAGAATGGAAGGACTTGCCTTCAAGGAGATTGCCGAACAAAAACAAATCAGCATCAATACCGCCCTTGGAAGAATGCACTATGCAGTGCAGAATTTACGTAAATTGCTCTCCGATTACCTCTGATGCAAAATTAGCCACCTGAAAAGCCGCTCCCGGCAAAGGAGTAACCAAATGAAATGCCAAGATTTTGAAAAGGAATATCTACTCGAAGACGGTAATCTGTCCACCGAGGCGCGTGCCCATGCGCAAGCTTGCCAGTCTTGCCGGGACATGATGCAGATCATGAACCTACTCTCGAATGCGGCACGTGTTCCCTCTCCGGAACTCGAACGTAAAACCCTCCATGCAGCTCTCTGCTGCATGCATTCGCAGAAAGCTTCCCGCTGGCCTGCACGCATCCAGGCTTTCCTCTATGCCGCCGCTGCCGCTCTGATCCTGCTGCTTGGCGTCATCAGCTTACAGATGCCCAAGCCCTCTGAAACTCAGGCAGTTGCCGTTGCTTCCGAACCCAGCATGTCGGGTGCCTCCGTGCCGCTGTCCGACCCGGATGCACTTTGGTATTTGAATCGCAAAGAAACCAGTTCTGAACTCGATGAGCTTGAACTGCAACTTTCACTGTATGCGAACCTTTTCTGAAAATGGCAAGCCTCCTCCGGAACTTTGTTATAGGAGTCAATGGATGAAACGCACAATCCCCACCTGGTTCTTCTGCATGCTGGCAGTTTTTCCACTGTGCCTGAACAGCGCACTCCACGCAGAGGAAAAAAGCATTCCGGCAACCGCTACCGAAACGGCACCCGGCCAGCCACCGCCCAAGCCGCCTTTCGGACAGCCCTTCAATGTCCGCGGGCGAATCCATGCCCTCCTCGAAAATCTCCGGGAAAATGAACCGGAAGAATACCAGAGACTGATGAAATTGCGTGCCGAAAACCGCGAGGAATACCTCAAGGAACTCTGGGAAAAAATGCCCGAGCGAAAAAATGACAAGCGCCGGAAAATCGCCGAGATCGACCGCAAATGCTGGGAACTCGGCGAAAAATTTCAGAAAGCGGCAACGGAGCAGGAGAAAGAGTCCATCAAGGCAGAACTCTCCGGATTGCTCGAGCAGTCCATGGACCTGGTAGTGCAGGATACCAAGGAACGCCTCGAACGCGTCCAGAAAATCCTTGATAATCTTAACGGCAACCGGGAAAAAATTATACAAGAACGCCGGGATCAGTTCCTCAGCGGAAAGCCTAAACCAGCCCCGCAACGACCCGGACGCCCAAAAAAATAATGCTACACACCCCCCACCGTTAAGAATAAGGGTGGACAGTGGGTAACGGGAGGCGGAAATCATTATAAGCCTATGGCGAAATGAGTTATGCAATAAGACTTTTTAACCACGAACCACACGAAAAGACTTGGCGTAGCCTAACGTCCACAACCTATTTTTTTGTCCACGGAAAGCACGGAAAGCGCGGAATTTTTTTAGGGTTGCTGCTTCGACGGATGGAATGGCATGCGAATTTGTGGTTTTGGCTGTTGTTTTTTCCGACGAATCGGTCAAATCAGCCGGATCGGCATAATGCTTTGCGCCGTAGGCGCTTAACCATGCTTAACCCCTGGCTTTAGCCTGGGGTGAGAAAATCACCCAAAGACAGTGCCTTGTAAAGGCACCACAATCAGACGAACCTATCGGGCAAATGCTTGTATGTAAATGACTTACGAATGAGATTTCCGGAAACCTTTCCCAAAAAAGAAGAAATTGGGCAATAGTAGTGCGAAATTTATATGTTTGACTTTGCAAAAGTATGGGATATATTGTACTGTCAAGTATCAAAAATAGGGATATAGCATGTATATTTCCAGAGCTGCCACGTCTGAATTTCTGCGGATCATTGACAGTGGGAAAGTTGCCATTTTGACCGGTGCCCGCCAGGTAGGTAAAACGACGCTTGTTTCCGAAGCGTTGAAGCACCGTAAAGTGGTGCTGTTGAACTTTGATGTCCCCTATGATGTTTCCCGCTTCAATGCCGCATCTGTCCTGCCTCCGGCGGACGGCATGAAGTCATTGGGTTCTCCGGAAATCTTGGTTATCGACGAAGCGCAGCGTGTACCTGAAGCCGCCCGGATTGTCAAGGACTGGTATGACTCGAAATTGCCGGTGAAATTCGTCTTGCTTGGTTCATCCAGCCTGTCTTTGCTTTCCCAGTCATCAGAGAGTTTGACCGGGCGCAACCATAAAATTCTATTGCCACCGCTACTGATGCAGGAAGCTTTGCAAGCGGAAGGCTGGTACCGGTCGGAATATACCTTGTCGATTATTGAAGAGCATTTTGCAGCGCAATTCCGTGTTTTCCTGCTGAAGTCAATGGTCTTCGGCGGTTATCCGGAAGTAGTAGTTTCTGATGATAAAATAAAATTATTACGTGAACTTTCCGGGGATTACCTCTGGAGAAACATCCTGCAAGGCGGGCTGGTGAAGACACCATACATGCTCCGTCGGCTGTTGACCTTGCTTGCGCATCAGGTCGGTTCTGAGGTTTCCGTCAATGAACTGGCGCAGCAACTGGGCATGGCAAGGTCCACAGTAGATCGTTATCTTGATCTGCTGGAGGAAACCTTCGTCCTGTTCCGCTTGCCGACCTACAGCACCAATCCCCGCAAGGAAATCATAAAAAACAAAAAAATCTTCTTCTGGGATACCGGCATCCGCAATGCGCTACTGAATGCGTTCGACTTGAATGAGAACCGTCCGGACATCGGCAATCTCTTCGAAAATTATCTGGTTGCGGAAACAGCCAAACGGAACCTGCTCGATCTGCATCCCGCCGAACTCTATTTCTGGCGCAACAAGGATAAAGCAGAAGTCGATCTTGTGATCAAACGCGGCGAACAGCTTGAACCTTACGAAATCAAATGGGGGAAAAAACGAGCAGGGCGCACCGCATTTCAAAATGCATACGGCGTTCCAGTGAAGACAGTCACCTCGACAAAACCATCGGACTGGTGGAACTTCACCTGAAACTGTCCGGAAATACTAAAAAACAAGAGGTGTTTTTAAAGATTCTCCTAATTATTCGAACGACTTTTTGGCATTCTGCACTAAAAATCGGATGGAGTTTTGCGGCATTATCCCTAAAAATCGGATGGAGTTTTGCGGCATTACCCCTAAAAATCGGATGGAGTTTTGCGAAGATTCAGCCTGTCAGGTCATTGAGGAAAGCGTTCATGTCGGGGTATCGTTCCTGGGTGCGTTTTGCCAGGCTACGCATGATGACGCGTTCGAGTCTTGGGGAAATATCTTTTACGAAATCGCTGAGGGGTCTTGGTTTAGTAGTTTCATCGGACTGGTTACGCAGGGTTTGTTGTTCGGAATTCCCCGAGAATGGGAAACGTCCGCTGCAGAGCTGGTAGGACATGACTCCGAAAGCGAAGACGTCGGAGGTCTTCAGGGAGATTTTCGAGCGGAGTTGTTCCGGTGCCATGTAAGCCGGAGTGCCGACTCGACGGGTACTTCTGGCCTGTTCGACAGGGCAGGCCAGGTCGAAATCCGTCAGCTTGACCACTGGGTTAACGCGGTCGGCAGTATCCACCAGAAAGTTTTCCGGCTTGACATCCAAGTGGAGGATTTGATTCTGATGCATGTAAGCCAAGCCTTTGGCTGCGGCAATCAGGAGTTCCTCGCGGTGGATGCGAATCGCTTCGTCCCGTCTGTTGATCAATATCCGGAGATTGCACCCCGGCACCTTTTCGATGATTTCATAGGGTTTGAACCAGCTGCTGCCCATCTCGAGAGAGTTGGCCAGATTGGGATGCGGGGTGAGGCTCGCCCGGATTTTAAGTCCCCGGATGAAACGTGCCCGGACGCCGAACCGGAAGACATAACGACCTCTAAGTTCCCGAAGGATGGCCGACTGTCCGTCGCTGGTTATGATCGAATACAGCAATGCCATGCCACCTTCGGCAAATGGACTCTTAGTGCGATATGAAATTTTACTGTTTGACATGATTATAGAAGGGGGGCAGGGCAACACTCGCTACTTAAGATTTTTTAACCACGAAATACACGAAAAGGCACGAAATTTTTCTATAGGGTTGCTGCTTTGACGGATGGGATGGCATGCGGATTTGCGGTTTGGCGCCTCATCATTGAACCGCCAAGACGCCAAGAACGCCAAGGTCGGCTTTACGGAGTTGAGTTGGTATGTTTGTAACAGGGTTAACAAAACATTAAGTAAAGAGTATTGCCCCGCCGCCCTGCACCCTGCCATTCAGCAGCAAAAGACTAAAGACACCATCACAACCGGGACGGTTGCGCCACTTTTTAAACCCGCACCCTTCACCCTTCACCCTTCACCCTTCACCCTTCACCCTTCACCCTTCACCCTTCACCCCGCACCCTATCCCGGTTTCAGGCGAGTTTGCCACCGCGGATGACCAGTTCGGCGTCTTCGTTCGAGAGCTGATGCTGCAAAGTGATCGTCTGCTTGACACCATTCTTCTCACATTCGGCGGCTATGGATGTTCCTGCCCGGATTTGTGCAGGCAGGTTGTTGATTTTGATGCTGGTTCCTTGTGTCAGCAGCTGATAGTCTTCGGCTTTGCTGAACTGCAACGGAAGGATTCCGAAATTGATCAGGTTTGCAGCGTGGATGCGTTCGATGGAGAAAGCGATGACCACGCGCACACCGAGATACATCGGGCAGATCGCAGCATGCTCACGGGAGGAACCCTGTCCGTAACTTTCGCCGGCGACAATGATCCCCGCCCTGCCCTGGTCGCGGACAGCGGCAGCACGCTCGGCAAACGTCGGTTCGCCTTCCCGATTGAAACACTCAAAGACTACTTGAGCATAACGCGGAATATTGCTGCGATATTTGAGATTGGCACCCGCCGGCATGATATGATCCGTCGTGATCTTATCCTCGAGATGCAACAAAACCTCGCCATCGAGATTTTCCGGCAAGGGAGAGCCATGCGGTGGTTCGCCAATGGTCTCTTTGCGAATGATCTCGACAGCAGTGCCAAGCGGCGCGGGCTGCTGGATCATGCTGTCATCAATGCGGAAACGAATCGGCATCTGCCATTGCGGATATGCCAGACCAAGATCGGCAGCAACCGTTCGCGGATCGGAAAGCTTGCCGGTCAAAGCTGTGGCAACAGCGGTTTCCGGACTGACCAGATAACATTGATCATTCTTTGTTCCGGTACGGTTCAGGAAATTCCGGTTGAAAGTACGCACGCTGACCGTACCGGATGCAGGACTGAAACCCTGACCGATGCAGGGACCACAAGCGGACTCCAGAATCCGGCAGCCAGCCGCGAGCATGATTGCCAGCGAGCCGTCCTCACTGAGCATCTGTAACACCTGTCGGCTGCCGGGAGCAATCCCCAGAGAAATATCCGGGTGGATTTTGCGCCCCTTGAGCATAGCCGCAACCAACTGCAAATCTTTCAAGGAACTATTAGTGCAGGAACCGATCAGCACCTGACCGACCGGAATCCCCGCACATTCGAGGAGCGGCTTCACATTCCCGGGATTCGAGGGACAGGCCGCCATCGGTTCGACCGAGGAAAGATCAATCTCGATGATTTTCTGATACTGCGCATCCGGATCGGGTGCCAGAGGGGTCCAGGAATCCGCGCGCCCTTCAGCCTTCAGAAAAGCCAACGTTGTTTCATCGGAGGGGAAGATCGAGGTAGTCACGCCTAGTTCTGCGCCCATATTTGTTATCGTTGCGCGTTCAGGCACACTCAAGGTAGCCACGCCAGGGCCGAAATACTCGACAGCAGTGCCGACATTTCCCTTGCTGCCCAAAATGGAAAGCACTTTTAGGATAACATCCTTGGCTGAAACCCAAGGCTTCAGCGAACCAGTAAGGCGGATGCCGGTCACAGCCGGGAAAGTCAGTTTGAAAGGTTCGCCGGCCATGGCCAACGCCACATCCAGACCGCCGGCGCCGATAGCCAGCATGCCGATGCCGCCGCCAGTTGGCGTATGTGAATCGGAACCCAGCAGCGTTTTGCCCGGCACCCCGAAGCGTTCGAGGTGTACCTGATGGCAGATGCCATTGCCGGCACGTGAAAAAAGCACTCCCTTGGCGGAGCACACGCTCTGCAAATAGAGATGATCATTGGCATTTTCCGGCCCGAACTGGCTCGTATTGTGATCGATGTACTGCACGGACAACTCCGTTTTCACACGATCCACACCGATGGCTTCCAGTTCCAGAAAAGCCATCGTGCCAGTGGCATCCTGGCAGAGCGTCTGATCAATGCGGATTTTCACTTCTTCGCCGGGGCGGCAGCACCCCTCGATCAGGTGCGCTTTGATAATCTTCTCAATGATATTCATGGTTCGTACTACTTTCACCCAACTTCTTCTTTTTTGGGAAAGACTTTTTATGGACGATGGACAGGGACAAGAATGGACACGATGGACTGAATGGACAAGAATGGACTGCTGAATGGACGATGGACGATGGACGATGGACGATGGACGATGGACGATGGACGATGGACGATGGACGATGGACGATGGACAGAGATTATGTCGCGCCTTTCATGGCTAATCCCAACATCGCCGATCCGGCTGACCAGCTGTCCGTGTCCCGTCCGTGTCCCGTCCGTGTAAAGTCCGTGTGGGTTGTGGGCAGCAGCCCACGTCAAGTCTTTTCGTTGTTAAAAAATCTTACCATTGCACGGCGAGGCCGGCGGCATTGATGCCGCTGCCGATGCCGAGCATAAGCAGTTTGTGGCCGAACTGCAAGCGTCCTTCCTCGGCAGCCATTGCACAAGTAGCTGGTAGGGAAGCTGAGCCGCAGTTTCCAAGAATCGGGAACGTCGAAAAATCTTTTTCCAGCGGAAGTTGCAGAGTTTTGTAGAGCAGCGCCCGGTGGAATTTGCCTACTTGGTGAGTACAAATCAAATCCGGAGTCTGTTCGCTCCAGCCGGAAGTCTTCTTCAGGTTCTCCCACATTTGGGTTGCAACCCGTACACCCTGCTGCAGCAGCTCCTGCGAATCCGTCTCCATCAGCGGAGCGCTTGTATCGGTCATGCCGCCGGATGCATCGCCTTGGCAAAGGTGGTTGTTGCTGCAATCCGAGCTGGCGGCGCATGCCAGCAGGCGATGAGCGGTTTTGCCGGGCGTATAACGCTTCAGCAGTACTGCCGCTGCTGCGGAACCAATGGTCAGCGAGGCAAAATGTCCCTTGACCGATTGACGGGTCAGAGACAAATCAGCATTCAACGTTCGAATGGTATTTTCCAGCAGAGGCCTGGAATTTTCGCCGCAGACTGCCAGGCCGCACTCGATCTGACCCAGTTCAATCATATTGGCCAATACCATGATTCCGGAGACCATGCCAAGGCAGGCATTGGAAATATCAAAATTGATCGTGCCATTGCACAAGCCCAATTCCCGATGAACAACCGTAGAAGTGGCCGGCTCGACAAAATCCCGGGAAACCGAACAATGCACAAGGCAGCCGATTTCGTCCGGCACCGTACCGGTATCCCGAAGTAGTTTTTTGGCCGCACGTACAGACCCGACGCTGGGATTGGTGCCCGGATGCCAGAAGCGTCGTTCCTGGATGCCAGTCATCAGCTCGAGACGTCCTTCCGGCAAACGCAGACGTTCGTATAAGGGGGAAAGTTGTTTTTCAACTTCGGCTGAACTTACCCGGTTTTCGGGCAGTTCATAGGCAAAGCCCGCCAAAGCAACCTTTTCATATCGAATCATGAAATTTTCGTGTCTTTTCGTGCTTTTCGTGGTTAAAAAATCATCGCAGTCGGAATATATCCCAGAGCATCATGCTGAACAAGGTAGCTGAACAAAGGATTCCCAGCAAGCCCAGCACGGGGATTCCCCAGAGCAGCGGCGGTCTTCCGGCATGAATGACCAGCCCGGAAAACACCAGCAGCCCCACCTGGATCAGAGCCAGGCAAAGTCGCCCCAGCCCATGATTGATGAAGTTCTGAAAGCGTTCCAGCCCCTGCAAATGATAATTTACAAGCAGCTTCCCTTCCAAACACTGCTGCCAGAAATGTCTCTGCTGCTTAGGAAAAATCTTGATAAAATCAAGCAGTTCCTCGGCAAGCTCGCGGACTTGCGCAGTTTTCACTACCGGATTCAGACTGTTCAGCAGGTTCTTTATCAGGAAAGGGCGCAAGTGATGGACAATATTGAAATCCGGATTGAGCGTGCGACCAAGCTCGTCAGACTCTCCGATTGCCTTCAGCATCAGATAAATATGCGGCTTTAGACCAAGTTGGTGCCGGTTGCAGAGGCTATAGAACTCCTGCAGAATGGGTCCAGCAGTGAGATCATCGAGTTCCCGGTAGAGGTAGTGATCCGTAAATGCGGTCAAATCACGTTCGAGCACTTCCAAGTCCGGCTCGTTTTCATATTCAGCCAGACGCAACAGCAGTTTGGCCGCCCTTTTCTCCTGCCCCCTAAGTACTGCTGTCAGCAAATCGGCAAAGTTTTTCCGTTCCTCTTTCGAGGTGCGTCCGACCTGTCCAAAATCCACGTAGCAAATCCGGTTTCCTGGCAGGAAGAAGAGATTGCCGGGGTGTGGGTCTGCATGGAAGAAGCCATGCACAAAAAACTGTTCGAGAAGCAGGTCCGCTCCCAGGTGGCTGACGATTTTCCGGTCGATTCCGAGGCGTTGTAGCCCCTCGAGGTCCGTTCCCTTGCAACCGCGGATGTATTCGATAGTCAAGACCTGCGGAGAAGATAATTTTGGCCAGACTCGCGGCACCACCAAGCCTTGGCGCCCTTTGAACTGACGGGCAAAACGCTGGATGTTGGCCAGTTCGAGATCGAGATTGAGCTCCTCCTCGAGACGCCGAGCAAACTCCTGCACGATTTTGCCGGGACGCAGAAAACGCAGTTCCGCATCATATTTTTCCATGAAATCCGCCAGCAGAGCAAGAATTTCCAAGTCGACCCGGATGCTGCTTTCGATGTCCGGACGCCGGATTTTGACAAAGACTTCCGTTCCGTCACGAAGCCGGGCGCGATGTCCCTGCGCGATCGATGCAGCGGCTATGGGTTCCTCATCGAATTCCTGGAAAAACTCTTCGATTTCACCGCCAAATTCCTTCCTGATGATTTCCCGTACGGTTTCATAGGGAAATGGCGGCACGCTATCTTGGAGTTTGGTGAATTCATGGATATAATCAAGCGGTATCAAGTCAGGTCTGCCGGAGAGCATTTGCCCAAGCTTGACGAACGTAGGTCCCAATTCGACCATGATGTTGCGCAGGCGTTCCGGCATGCTGACCGGGGAATTGGCCAGCTCCTCCCAGTTTCCGGCATGGATTCTCTCTGGAAGCAACCCTTTCAACTTGTCAAACAGAAAACCGAAACCATTGCGGAAAATCACACTGAGGATTCTCCGCAGCCGGGCAAGATGCCGGTAGGTACGGGTTATCTTCTGAAAAGGCATCGGTGTGTGCATCGAGCACTCCTGCGACAACGCTCACATCAGGCTTGCAGACTTTCTTTGACCCGCTGGAATTCCGTTTCCATCTCCCCGGTTAGTTGATCGATGATATCTTGCACCGACTCGATCTTTTTTACCAGGCCGATGGATTGTCCCGCCATCATCGAGCCATTGTCCACATCGCCATCCTGAACTGCACGGCGCAAAGCCCCGATCCAGAAGTGCTCGACCTGGGCTTGCGCCTCCTTGACGCTGATATGCCCCTCGTCGAGCAGGCCAATCAGGTCCAGCTGCAACTGGCAGAAGCGTTTCAGACCTTCATTTTTCAGCGCCCGCACCGGCACGACCGGCAGGCGGTCGTCGAATTGACCGGGTGACACTGCGTCACGCGCATCCGCCCTGAGTATAGCCTGTTTGAAAGTATGGTGCGCACAGCTTTCCTCGGCGACGGCAAAGCGGGTGCCTAACTGCACGCCGGCGGCACCCATCAGCAGCATGTGTGCACACATCCGGCCGGTGGCCAGACCGCCGCCGACAAAGATCAGGGCTTCGTCATATTCAAAGAGCACCTCCTGGATCAGCACATTGAGTCCGACCAGACCGATATGCCCGCCGGCTTCGGTGCCTTCGAGGATCAATGCATCGGCGCCGGAATTCAGCATTCGCCGAGCCACTGCGGCTGCCGGTGCAAAACACATCACTTTGCTGCCGGTTTCCTTGATCATGGCAATGTCGCTATCCCGGGGCAGACCGCCTGCAAAAATGACGATCGGCACGGGGTTGCGCTTCAGCATTTCCAACTGCAAGGGATAAGCGGGTGAGATGGTGATCAGGTTGACGCCGAACGGAGCATGCGTCAAACCACGCGTTTGCTCGATTGCGGCCTCGAGAATTTCCGGCGGGCAGTTGCCTCCGGCCAGACTGGCAAAGGCGCCGGCATTGCAGACAGCAGAAACCAGTCGCGGTTCGCTGATCCAAGTCATCGCCCCGCAAATCACCGGAACCTTGCTGCCAAGAAATTCATTGCCGCGGCGAAAGAATTTTTCTTTTAGATTACTCATAGATTTTCGTGTCTTTTCGTGTTTTTCGTTGTTAAAAAATCTTTACGAGAGCAGGAGTTTTTCCATGATTGCCAGGGTGGCATCCAGGATGATATCCTGGGGGGGAATATCACTCGAATTCTGCTCTGACTCCAATTTCTCCAGATTCCGTCGAGCACGGCTGCGACGGACATTTTTCCGTTGGGCCTGGAATTTCCGATACATGGCTGCGGCTTCCTTCTCCTTCTTCTGAAATTCCGCTCGTTCCTCCAGTTCGAGTGGGAGTTCTTTTTGCTCACGTAATGCTGCATAGAATTCCAGGTCTTCGAGATATTCCTTAAAGGCTGCTGAATCAGCCATGTATTTTTGCATGAACTCCCGCAACTCCGGCAGGTTGATCTCCTTTTTCCATCCGTTTTCAGCGCGTTCAAAGCGTGCCGGGCTGATTTCATCCCAGGGCATCACGTGCGGTAAGCGTGCTTCTCCGATCTCCATATAATCACTGAATGCAGGGAAGACCAAGTCCGGAATGACTCCCTTGACCTGCGTCGAGCTGCCATTGATCCGATAAAACTTCCCGATGGTGAATTTCAGGGAGCCTGTCGGCTGATCCTTCAGGATGCTGGCCGCCGTGCGGATTTGTCCGTCCCGTTGCATGTCATACACGGTTTGCACAGTTCCTTTGCCATGAGTTGATTGATCCCCCAGCACCAGAGCACGCCCAGTATCCTGAAGGCAGGCGGCGACAATTTCCGAAGCCGACGCACTGAATTTATCAACCAGCACGGTCAGGGGACCGGTGTAGGCGGCTTTCTGATCCTTATCGATCAGTTTCTCGATCTGCCCACGATAATACTTCACCTGGACTACCGGGCCGCCCTCGAGGAAAATCCCGGCCAGCAGCACTGCCTCCTCGAGGCTGCCGCCACCATTGCCGCGCAAATCCAGAATAACGCCATCAAGCGGGCCGCTTTCCTGTGCCTGTTCGAGGTGTTTGAGGATGTCCCTCGAAGAGCTGGTATAATCTTCCTCTTTGCGGGAACGTGCGGAAAAATCGCTGTAAAAAGTAGGCAGATAAAGGATCAGGATGCGCGCTTTGCGGTCGTCAGGCAGATCGAGGATGCGGGTTTCTGCCTGGGCTTCCTGGTCTTTGAGTTTGATTTCATCACGGGTGATGCTGATGATCTGCTGGGTATTACTGCCTTCCGGCAATACCGTCAGATGTACAACCGTATTTTTCGGACCGCGAATTTGACTGACAACTCTGGTAAGTGGCAGATCGACGACATCGACGGGTTCCTCGCCGTCCTGGGCGACTGCGATGATGCGGTCGCCCTCCTTAAGCTGTCCGTTTTTATCTGCTGGACCGCCGCTGATGATCCCATCCACAACGGTATAAGGGCCGATGCTGGTCAACGTGGCGCCAATCCCCTGCAAGGAAAGGCTCATGTCAATGTCAAAATTGTCCTTGGTATCAGGCGCCATATAGGCGGAATGGGGATCAAAAAGCTGCGCCAGAGAACTCATGAAAATCTCGAGGATTTGGATCGGTTCATACTCGAGGCGCCTTTTGAAATTTCGTGCGATGTTTTTTGCCTGGCGTTCCTGGAAGCTGTCCTTCATCCAAGCTGGTTTTATTGGATCATCAGCTTCTTCATCACCCGCTTCGCGTTCTTTCTTCTGCAATTCCTCGACCAACAGCAAGTTTTTGATTTTCAAACGCCAGAGTTCCTCGAGGGCAGGCATGCTTTTCTGCCAGACCGCCTTTTCATTTTCCAATGGGAGATATTCTTTTACTGTGAAATCATGTTTTTCTTGCAGAGATTTCACGGAGAATTGGGCCCATTGCCGCACGCGTTCGAGGTAGCGCCGGTATACCGCAAAGGCAAAATCGAGATTCACGGTGCGGGTTCTCGAGTCCCAGAGAATGGTCTCATAGCTGCGGAAGTCTTCCAGATCGGACTCGAGAAAAAACATCTTACTGAAATCGAGAAATTTAAAATAATTCTCATACCATTGTGAGGACATTTCCGGGGTGATCTTGTATTTCTGGTAATGGCTCGAGAAGAGGATTTCGAAAATCCGCTTGCCGACCAGTTTTTCCCGGAGGCTGGCATTGGGCACTGCTATTTCCATCTGCAGCATCTGCTGAACGTCGTCCGTTTCAACGGCATGGAAAATCTGTACGAACAAAAACAAGCCCGCCAAAAAAAATACTTTTTTCATTGTGGAAAACAATTTTCATCACCTTTTTTTAAAGGGTGCAGGGGGCAGGGTGCAGGGGGCAGGGTGCAGGGGGCAGGGAGCAGGAGGTTGGTTCAGTTCATCTGCTGAAGCGGCCTTTCTGCACGAACTGCAAGTCGCGGATGGCGCCGTTGCCAGCTTTCAGAAGAGTCTCCCGAATTTTTGGCTTATGCTGTCTTTCAAAAACGTACAGCCAGCTTGGATTGTTGACTTCGAGGATCAGAATCCCATCTCTGAGATCGGCAGGACTGACCTCTGCGGCCAGATTCGGGCCAAGCAACTCACTCCATGAATTGCGCAATTTTTCCAGCAGGCTGACATCATCTTCAGCAAAGCGCTGCAAAAACTTATCGAGAAGAGTATCGAGGGATTGTGTTTCAGGGCGAAGACTGGCAAATACTTCCGCCCTGCGTTCCCGGCCAACCCAATCAGCCAAAGTGCCTTCCCGCCGGTATTCGCGGGGGCTGGGTCGCCGCCTTTCGCCGGAGCGCGCAGAAAAATCTGATCGGGCCAGCCAGCCAGACTGCCGGCCTTTCTCTTTGCCGGATTCGCTTGAATGCATTTTCAAAATTCTCTTCAACGATTATCTTAAAGAATTCTCCCGCTGAACTTTCCAGTCTTAGTTGATCGGCAGCTGAAAGCAATGTAATATAACACCACGCAGCCGGATTTCCCAACGGAGCACAGGTGAGATGAATGACATTAATGACAATTTAAAACAGGTACGTGAACGTATTGCAACAGCCGCCCTGCGTTGTGGCCGCACCCCTTCCGAAGTGACTCTGCTGGCAGTCAGCAAGACCTTTCCAGCAGAGATAGTTGCAGAGGCTTTAGCGGCCGGGCAATGCAAGTTCGGCGAAAACCGGGTGCAGGAACTGTCAAAAAAAGCCCCGCTCCTGCCTGCCGAATGCCAGTGGCATTTAATTGGACACCTACAACAGAATAAAGTTCGACAGGCTTTGCAATATGCGTCCGTCATCCAGTCCGTGGATTCGCTGCCTCTGCTGCAGCGGATCAACCGCATCGCCGCAGAAATGCAGCTCGAACCGGAAATCCTGCTCGAGATCAATATCTCCGGGGAAGCCAGCAAGTTCGGCGCACATCCGGATGAGGCTGAGGCGCTACTCGAAGCCACCCGATCCGGCCCGGCTCGTTGTACCGGCCTGATGACGATTGCTCCATTGCAGGCTTCTGAAACAGAATTGTCAGCAGTTTTTTCCGGACTGCGGAAGTTGCGTGACCATCTAGTTTCCTCGACTGGACTAGCTTTGCCGGAATTATCGATGGGGATGTCCGGAGATTTCGAGATTGCCATCGCAGAAGGAGCAACGATCGTCCGCATCGGCTCGGCCATCTTCGGACAGCGATGAACTTTTTAACAACGAAAAAACACGAACAGGCACGAAAAATTTTTATAGGTTTGTTGCTTTGACGGATGGGAGGACACGCGGATTTGCGGTCGGATCGTCTGTCCCTCGTCCATTAAAACTGTCCATTTTTGTCCATCGCGTCCATTTTGTCCATTTTAGTCCTTGTCCCTTGTCCATATGATCAATCCGGTATTTCTTCAAGTTGGTAAGCTCAGCATACGCTGGTATGGTATTTGTACTGCACTTGGTTTGCTGGCCGGTTATTTCTTGCAACTCTGCCGCGCCAAGCGTTATTCCTTTACCAAGGACATGGTTGCGGATTTGACTTTTTTCTGTATGCTGGGCGGTGTAGTCGGTGCGCGTCTGGCATACGTCCTGCGCTTCTGGCAACAGGAATTTGCCGGCGGGAATCCGCTGCGTGTTTTCATGGTTTGGGAAGGTGGCTTGGTTTTCCAGGGCGGCTTCATTGTGGCTGCCCTTGTCGGCATGGCGCTGGTAAAACTTCGCAAATGGAATCTGGCCAATACGGCTGATCTGATAGCTCCTGCCCTGCCTTTGGCGCACGCGATTGGTCGCATTGGTTGCCTGATCAATGGATGCTGCTTCGGTTTTCTCTACGAGGGACCTTTTGCCGTACATTATCCTGTGGATGGTAATTCAGTTCTATACATTCAACAGCAACAGGGGCTTTTGCCGCCTGAAGCAACGCAATGCGGAGGCACCTTCCCGGTTGCCGGTCTCGAGGCTCTCTGCAATGTTCTCATATGCCTTCTGCTGCTCTTTCTGGAAAAAAAGAAGATACTCGAGGGACGTCGGTTCCTGCTTTATATCCTCCTTTACAGTACGATCCGCTTTATGCTGGAATTCGCCCGAGGAGATTATTTAAGCCGTCCCTTTGGTTTAACCAATGCCCAGGTCACCTGTCTCTGGATCATCCCGCTGACCGCTTTCACCTGGATCGCACTCCATTTCTGGAATAAACAAAAAACACAACCCGCCAAATAGCCTGCACCCTGCACCCCGCACCCCGCACCCTGCCCCCCGCACCCTGCACCCCGCACCCCGCACCCTACACCC
>JAPXLT010000091.1:0-15788 GCA_033809415.1 Lentisphaeria bacterium | reverse complement strand
TAGGATTTTGTAGGATTTTCTATGTTTCTGCATGACTTCTTATGATTTTTCTTGAAATTCCGCTTTTCCGGCACTATGTTTTCGCCGTGGTTCAGAAATCATCCAGCCCCACCCACCCAGGGGGCAACCCACCCTCGATATGGTACGTGCGCGCGAAGCTCCGTCGGACAGGTCGGACAGGTCGGACAGGTCGGACAGGAGTGGGCATTGTGGACTGCACCCTGCCGCCTGCTATTCAGCAGGAAAAGACTAAAGGCGCCATCACAACCGGGACGGTTGCGCCACTTTTTAAACCTGCACCCTGCACCCTTTGTACATCGCAACCGGGACGTTGCACAATCCTGATTTTAAACTGGTCGAATTTGACCAGTTTAAAATTATGGAAGAGGAAAGCCGGCGAGCCGCCGGCGCTCCATATCGCCTCCGACTAAAAAAGTAAAGCCGGCCTCGGCACACAAGAACTTCGCCAGAGCAGTCCCAGCCGTCGAAGCAGCAACCCTACAAAAAATTTCCGCGCTTTCCGTGCTTTCCGTGGACAAAAAATCGGTTGTGGACGTTAGCCCACGTCAAGTCTGTTCGTGTGGTTCGTGGTTAAAAAATCCTTTTTGGATGGAGGCTAAATAATCTTTCACAAATAAACGAGACATTCTCCGATGTGATTGGGAGGATGAAAACGCCCTGATATTCGGCCTGCCGCTATATTTTGCACAACTTGGAGAGAGACGATGAACTTTTCTGATCGGGATATTCATATTACTTGGCAGAACAATCTGCTGACCGTGGCCAACCGGCACATCCGGCGTGTTGTCGATTGGCAAAGCGGCATGCCGCGCACTCTGGAGCTGACCGTAAATCAAGTCCGCCTCAATGCTCCCCTTGCGGAACACGACGTTCAACTGGTCGGATTTCCGGCACCCGGCAATGACCAGACCAAAACCGACTACCGGACCGGCGCCGTCCGGGTCGAAGCGCTACCTGTTCAGGATGGCGATGGCGTCCGGGTGATCGTTGAAAGTTTCGAGTCTCTGCGTAAATTGCGCCTTAAAATGGCCTATCTGATTTACCCCGAGTTGCCGGTGATCGCCCAGGAGTTTACCGTGCAATCTGCGGTGACGCCCATGCTCTATTGGGGACGCCGCCACGAAGAGGAGTTCAACCGCTGCCGCTACATCCGGGAACTCCATACCGTGACCGACCGACTGCGGCTGCCAGATTTCACCGTGACCGAAAGCATCGAATTCCAGATGCGCACCGACTACTATGACGAACCGGTGCAACGCCATATTTATGACGGCAAAGAAAGCGCGGTCGGCAATATCCTGCTGGCCCAAGACAGTGCAGGACGGAAATTTTTCTATCTCCAGGAGGCGCCCCCCTCGATGGAACGGCGCGACCACGAAGGCTATGACTTCCGCATCGACGCGGATCACGAAATTCAATCGCTGGGCAGTGGCGTCAAACCAGAAGATATCGTGCCGGATGCGACTGTGACCACCAACCGCCTGGTGCTCGGCGTGGCCGCCGACGGCGATGCCGGCACACTGATCAAACGTTACCTCCGGGCCCGCCAACCGATCAGCGCCCGGATCGGTGGCACCATCACTGCCAATCCTTGGGGCAGCGGCAATTTCCCGGGCCGGGTCAATCAGGATTTTCTGCTGGCGGAAATCCGCGCTGCCGCATTATTAGGCGCCGACAACTATCAGATCGACGACGGTTATCAGACAGGTCTCGGGTTGGCTGAAATGACTGTTCACAACGCCATGCTCGATCACGCCTACTGGGCACTGAATTCCAGGCGGTTGCCGAATGGCTTTTCGCCGCTGGAAGAGGCGGCGAAAGCGGCCGGCATAGCACTCTCGCTGTGGTTCGCGCCTTCAGCCAACCGCGAATACCGCGACTGGCGGGAATCGGCCGACTTCCTGCTGGATTTCCATCAACGTTATGGCGTGAATTGCTTCAAGCTCGATGGGGTGGTTCTCAACAGCTACACCGCGCAGGCAAACTTCACCCGTCTGCTCAAAACACTGTTCGAGGAATCGGGAGGCGCTGTTGCGGTCAACCTCGATGTCACCAACGGCATCCGGGGCGGTGTCTTCAAATTCGGCGAACACGGCTCCATATTTCTGGAAAACCGCTATGTTTGCCACCACTGGCCGGCTCACCCCTACCACCCGGAAAACACACTGGACAATCTGTGGAACCTGGCACATTACTGCCGCATCCAGAACCTCCAAATCGAAATTCCGAGCCCGGACGATTGCCGGGAAGATTATTACTCAGCGCGCAATCTGAAGCTGCCAACCGACTATCCGGTGGAATATTGGGCAATGATTGCAGCGATGGCCAGCCCGCTGCTGTGGCTTGCGCCCTCCACCTTGAGCGATGTTACCGCACAACGTTTGCGTGCGGTGCTTGAAGTCATCCGTGCCCATCGCGACGGCTGGCGCAACGCGCTGGTTACACCGGTCGGCAACCGTCCCGACGGGGCAGCGGTGACCGGATTCTATGCCGACAGTGGCTACTTGCTGATCTTCCGGGAGTTGAACGCGCCGGACTCAGCTCAGCTCAAACTGCCGGAGTTCACCAAGGCCGAACTCCTATACTCCATCGGCGAAGCAAGCCTCACCCAAGACGGCGTCATCACGCTGAAACAAGCGGCAGCAGCAGCATTGTTCCACCTCAAATAAACGACAGAGCCAATGTATCGAGTAATGCGGCTTGTTTTACAACGAAAGACACTAATGAACTTGGGGTGGGCTGCCGCCCACAACCTATTCAAACGGCAAAATGAGTGTTTTTAATGGACAGAGACACGAATGGATATCATGGACATCATGGACGCGATGGACTTGACGTTTGATGGACGAATGGACAGGCACAAAAAAATGTCACCTGCTGTACGTGTCCATTCCCGTCCATTGTCCCTTGTCCATTCAGCAGTCCATTCTTGTCTATTCCGTCCATCGTGTCCATTCTTGTCCCTGTCCATCGTCCATAAAAAATCTTTCACAAAAAACAAGAAGTCGAGGGATAGTAGCACGAAAATTTTTGCAGATAGGCGGATAAAATACGCATTACATGGGCTGTTGTTTTCGCCAGTTTCCGGGAGTTTGGTTGAAATGCCTGGCAAAGATGCGGCAGAAGTAATTGCTTCTGGCAAACCCCACCGCCTTGGTGATTTCTTCGACAGTGAGGTTGTTGTCTGCCAACAGGAAACAAGCTTGTGAGAGTCGGTAGTCGGTCAAGTATTCATGCGGGCTTTTTTGTAAATTTGCCTGAAAAATACGGTTCAGGGTGGTGCGGTGAATATTCAATGTTTCTGCAAGTACATTGATGTTGAATTGCACATGGCGGTAATTGCGGGAAATCAGGGAAATTGCAAGGTGGAAAATTCGGTCTACCTCCGGTGAAACAGGATTTGGAGTCATCAGCGCAATGATATTGGTAATAATGGAGACAAGCTTGCGCATGGCGTAAGGAGTATTCAACAGGAAAAGCGATTCCGCCTCTTTGAAAAGGTCTTCCGGGCACTCGCCGGAATCCAGTGCAGTTCGCAAAGGCATTCCATAGCTTTGAATGAACTTTTCTGCATTTACGCCGTCGAAACAGATCCACCGGTAACAGGCATCGGTATTCCCGGTATTATGAAAAAACCTTGTCTCATTAGGCAAACATATTGTACTTTGCCCCGCTTTTAATTCCAAGCGGAATGGGGGATCATGATATTCCATGATAAGTTTCCCCCGGGTCATCCAAATCAATTCAACAATATCCATTCCTGCATGACCGGCGAAACGATTTCGGGGAATAGTAATTCTGCCACATGAAAGCGGGGAATACGGCAATTGTACGGCTGGGGGATTCGGAAAATCCAACCGCCCCACTATAATATTTTCTTTCATATTAACTTGACCTTTCAGGCAGCTTGCGATTTATTTTAATGCGGATTCTTCAAAGGATGTCAAGCTGCTTCAAAATTATAATCTAATGCATCAAAAAGAGCATTGCAAAGCACCTTTCCATAGGATACGTTAAGAAATATGAAGAGGAAAAGTGTCAAACACGACACGGACAGCGAACCGCCACACAACAGCCCCTTGAAGAAGGAGGAACGAAATGCGCAAACCTTTTCTTACGTTATTTACCCTAATAGAATTGCTGGTCGTGATCGCCATCATTGCCATTCTTGCCAGCATGCTTTTACCGGCCTTGGGAAAGGCGCGTGAACGCGCAAAGTCAATCCAATGTCTTAATCAATTAAAGCAGAGCGCGTTGGGCATGGAATTCTACGCCATGGAAAACGACGATTGCTACATATTCTGGTTGGCCGCCAAATATACCAATCCCCCAACTACTTGGGCCTGGAATTGGGTGGAAGTGCTGCGCAAAACCGGTTACGGGGACCAAAGGTCTTACAGTACCTGCCCGAGCATGCAGGACTCTGACTTCTTTGGCGCCAACTATGTACTTCCCCTGCGTGATCGGCTGCCGGGAATTTTTGCCGCATCCGGCACCGGGAGCGGCATTGGCCTGACACTGAAGCGCGTACCATCTCCCAGTACGTATTTCATGCTGGCCGACTCTGCAAAGCCAGGTGGCAATGGACTGGTTCAGACCGCATTGGTCTATATTTCCGGTAAAACCCTGGAAAACCATATTCATTTCAGGCACCTTAACCAAGCCAATGTTTATTTTGCCGACGGGCACGCATCGGCGATGGCGCGGCAACCCATGGCGGAATGCATTTCTGAGATGTACAAAGATAATACTTCCGGCACAAAACGGACGTATGCAACTTTTTACGATGCAAGAATGATCAAGGTTGAAAATACCGTTTCCAAGTCTTTCCGCTGGATGTAACCCAAACAAGGATTCAACGATGCCATATAAATTTCTGTTGTGCGTCACTGGCGTGTTCATGCTTTCACTTGCGGCAGCCCCATTTCAGAATCCCTCATTCGAGAACGATATTATCGAGTATAGCATCACCCGGATGAAAACGCCACTTGAAGCGATTCCAAACGATGTCAAAGACGAGTCATATCAAAGTTCAATCGACACGAAACAGGCGCGTACCGGCACCCGTTCCCTGTTTGCGTCAACAGAAAATCCTGTTGGACGCAATTATATCCGCTTCGACAATCTGCCCTGTTCGGGTAACAAAGAGTTTGAATTTACTGCCTGGTACCGCCTGGCCGATGTAAAGCAGGGCTGCACTCTCTGGTATGAATTGTGGTTTTATGATGCGGACGACAATTTGCTGCGCCATAGAAACGGAAGCCACTTCGATGTTACTGCGGATCGCTGGCTAAAGTTCGCATGCAGCTTTTTCGCCCCCAGAAATGCGGTCAGGTGCGCTGTCAACCTGAAATTTTGCGGCGCGATGAAAGTATGGGTCGATGATCTGGATTACCGGGAACTGCCTGAACCGGAATTTCCTCGGACTGATGGCATTATTTTGCAGGATAACAGTGCGTTCGTGCTTTACAGTGAACGACCGATGTTTCAAATCCCGGAGTTTGGGCTGCCCGAAGGACTGAAAAGAGAAGGGAAAATTGTCCTTTCCTGCGCCGGGAATGAAGCGGAATCTTTCCAGATCGTGGTGCATGCAAAGCAGGATATTGCTGCCGTTTCCGCAGAGATTGCCAATTTTTCTGACGGGAAAAACCACATCCCGGCGACTCAGGTTGGCATCCGCCGGGTTGAGTTTGCTACTATTGTTGACCAGCCCAATCCCCGTATGCCTGGACGGCATGCTGATCCTCTGGTGGAATTCAACACGCCGGCGACAGTGACGGCAGGAACAAACCTGGGACTTTTCATCACCATCAAGGTTCCGACAAACACGCCGAAGGGAGTCTACCATAGCACCGTAACCCTATCCTCTGCTGGGGAGAAACTTGCTTCTGTTCCAGTAGAACTCCGGGTTTGGGGGTTTTCCTTACCGCATCATCCGCAGTTGCGCACCTATTTTTATACCGCGCCGGGTTTCGGGGGTAAAGCCTATCTGAAATATGATCCCCGCCCCGCGCATATTGTACTTGACGAGGCGCACAAATTGCTCGCGGAAATGCGTGTCAGCGGCAATCAGGCCCATAAAGCAGCAGCACCGAAATGGAAAAAAATCGACGGCAAAGTGGTTGTCACCGACTGGACTCCGTTCGACAAATCGATGGAGCAAATGATAAAAGATTACAATTTTTCCAACTTTGGGATTCCGATCCTGCGGATGATCGGTGCCAATTCCGGATGGTTCAAGTCTCCGGGGCGCAAGACCCACAAACGCTGGAATAAGCTCGTCGGCTCGGAACCCCCTGCCACCCCTTTCGGTGGGTATTACGATGAGCCAGAAGGAATTGGTTGGGTTATTGACTACGCCAAAGCCTTTACTGCTCATGCGAAGGAGAAGTTTCCCGACGTTAACTTCTATTACTACCTTTATGATGAAGTGCCCTTTGATGTCTATGAAGCGCTCGCGCCTATTATCAAACAGTTGACCGATGCAGTGCCCGATCTGAAGATCATGCTGGTAGCCAGTTACTATGGCGATATGTTGCCGCCCTATCACACCAAGGTGGCCAGCATGGACAGCCAGTCTGTCCGCTCTCCTGGCAATAATTACCAGGAATGTTGGTTTTATCAATTCCAAAGTTCCCTCGACCCGGCCTGCTTTCTCAGCGCCAGAAGTTATCCCTGGAAAATCTATACCGCAAACGGAACAGGGGGACTGCTCTGGAGCACGCTCCACTGCGGCAGTGGTGAAAACACCTTCAATCCATGGACTGAACTGGGTACCAAATA
Organism: Lentisphaeria bacterium; assembly: GCA_033809415.1. Classification (GTDB taxonomy): domain Bacteria; phylum Verrucomicrobiota; class Lentisphaeria; order Oligosphaerales; family Oligosphaeraceae; genus JAQVUB01. The sequence continues at coordinate 8,984 of JAPXLT010000091.1, read as the reverse complement.
TGAAAATCCTGTGGCGACCATCTTCTATCCCCCATACCAGGGCAGCGGTGGCGTGGTTCCTTCACTGCGTGCATGGCAAATGCGCGATGGCATCGAGGATTTCGACTATCTGAAGTTGCTCGAGCAAAAGAAGGGGCGAGATTATGTACTAGATTGTATTGCCGCCTTTATCAAAGACCCCCTCGAAAACCCGGCTGACTTCCGTGCACTTGACGCCATACGGGAAAAAATCGCCTCGGAACTGGAATGACATATTGCATAGACCATGTCCAAAAAGGATTTTTTGACCACGAAAGGCACGAAAAAGCTTGGCGTGGGCTGCCGCCCACAACCCATTTTTTGTCCACGGAAAGCACGGAAAACTCGGAAAATTTTGTAGTGTTGTCGCTTCGACGGATGAAACCGCATGCCATCTCATCCGTCTGAGCAACAACCCTATAAAGTTGCGTTGGAAAATTATATTGATCGGGTCAGGGGGGAAAGAACATTTATCCTTGGTCGTGACAATGTGCAGATGAAGACTCTTGTTATATTAACGAATGCGATTTCCTGGATCCACCACTTTCGGCACTGGAATTTGACTGCTTTGGAATCGGACGCGCCGCCGAGCGAAAAAGCACAAGGAGCTTGCTGCAAGACCCTGAAAAAACTCGAACAACATAAGAGGAAACGGCAACCGGCATGAAAGCAAAAAAAGAGGTTTTCGCCATCTATTTTCCCAGCTGGCACCCTGACCGGCATTATGAACAGTGGTACGGCAAAGGCTTCAGCGAATGGGAGCTGATGAAGACGACAAAGCCGCTCTTCCCGGGACATCTGCAACCCAAGGAGCCGCTTTGGGGATATTTCGATGAATCCGACCCGGCATGGATGGAAAAACAGATCGATCTGGCGGCCGACCACGGAATCACCGGCTTCATGTTCGACTGGTACTGGTACAGCGGCGAACAATTCCTCGAAAAGCCACTTGATGAAACGTTTCTCCATGCACCCAACCGCAACCGCCTCAAATTCTTCCTGATGTGGGCAAATCACAACTGGGGAGTCTGGCCGGCTCTGCGCAAAACAAAATCGATCGGAATGCTTGGCACGGAAAATCAATCCGGGCAACTCCTGCTGGAAATACGACATTCCGAGGCGGATTTGCGTGCCGTCATCGAGTTTTGCTGCCAGAAGTATTTCGGCTGTGAGAATTACTGGAAAATCGACGGCAAGCCGGTTTATTCCTTCTACAATTGCAACAAGCTCTTCGAGTTCATCCCGCCCGGAGATGTGTTGAAAATCATCAACGAAACGGCGAAGAGGCACGGATTTCCCGGAATTTTCACGCTGATGAACATTGGCTGCTGCGAGGACAACGATTACTTCTGCGGGTGGGGACGCATCCCGAAGATGAAGGAGGCCGGCTTCGATTCGGTCTTTGCCTACAACAGCGGTTTGCGCCGCGACTACTTGCAATACGTCGCTAAGGACAAGCCGACCTATGATTTTTCGTTCAAGATGAAGAACCAGCAATACTGCTGGGAACGGATCGCGGAAGGCGGACTGCCCTTCTTCCCGAGCGTCACCCTCGGCTCGGATGTCTCGCCGCGCTGGAGCCGGGATGTCACCTGGCCATGGGACTTCGACAAACTCTCCTACTACCCGATCTGCATCAACAATACGGCAGAACAATTCGGAAAATTGCTGAAACAAGCACTGTCAATGAACACAAGCGCAGTGATCATCAACGCCTGGAACGAATGGAGCGAAGGAATGTTCCTACTACCGGAAAAACATACGGGAAACACCTTTCTTGACACGGTCAAAGCCATTGTAAAGCAAAGTTAAAAGAAGGCTTACGCGACCTAATCGCCCACAACCCATTTTTTGTCCACGGAAAGCACGGAAATCTTGGCGTGGGCTGACGCCCATGCCAATAAATTCTCAGGTATAAAAAGTTTTGGGCTTGACAAGGCTTTTTTTCACTGTATATTGTAACATAGTTAAACATAGCATTACAAACCATAACATAAAAAGTCATGCCGAAACTTTTATTGCATAAAGATGAAGCAGTGCCTCTGCCCTGCCAGATCAGCGCGATCATTCGTACGCGTATTGAAACGGGCGAATACCTTCCTGGCAAACGCCTGAAAACAATCCGTCAGTTTGCGAGCGATTTCGATGTCAGTCCGGTTACCATTGTTAAGGCCTTAGATATTCTTGAAGAAGAAACACTGATAGAACGCGTTCCGGTAAAGGGCGTTTTTGTTTCGAATCGGCTTCGAGCCGAAAAGAAGCAGCTATATGCCTGTTTTGCATTTCCCGAGAAAGGGATTTCTCCTGCCAGTCGCAAAAGTGAGAATTGGGGCTTGAGTTCGGAACTTTACCGTGGACTCCTAAACGGGTCACAAGCACTTGGCATGAACCTGCAATTCACATATTTTCAGGATGACCCCAACCCCGCACTCCTGCAACAACAACTCATGGCCCTGAAAAAGTTCGACTTTGTGATCTTCACCGGCTGGCAGTTAAACAAATTGCAAAAGGCTTCCGCACAGGAACGCCTGACTTTTTGCCTGCCTGGAGGCTTCCAACCAGCCTCGCCGGATGTAATTGTCGTAGACTATGACCGCGCTGACGCCAGGAAGCGTTTGGCAACAATGCTACAGGAAAGTGGCTGTTCCAGCGCGGGTGTAATTTCTCTCCCCAAACCAAATACCCCACGCGGATTGGATTTTCTGGAAGATGCAAAACAAGCTGGCATCCAAGTGCCGCAAGAAGGGATATGGCATTTTGATCATGCAGACCCGCTGCTGATCGAAAAACTGAAGGAAGTGCTGTCCAGGCGAGAAGCGGAATTTATTTTCTGTGACGCCACAGATATCATGGATGATCTCTATGCAGCCGCATATGCAATCGGGCAGCAACCGGGCAAAGACCTGATTCTAACCGCCATAGCAAGTGGACATACGTTCGCGGGATTGCGCCCACCGCCCACCTTTTTCCGCATCCCACGCTATGAAATGGGCCTTCAGATCATGGAAAAAGCAGAACAAGCGATCCGGCGTAACGAAAAATTAACGGAATTTCCCAGTTTTTTCGTTGAAAAAGTATCAGAAAAAAGTGAAGCTGCTGTCACTGTCGCCCAGTATGTTTGAAAAGGAGAGAAAAAATGCAAATATCAGCAAGGAAGGTATTTCAGCAACGATCTGCAAGGCATGTGTTTACGCTGATTGAGCTTCTCGTGGTAATAGCAATTATCGCGATTTTGGCCTCGATGCTTTTACCGGCATTGCAAAAAGCCCGTGACCGTGCCTACTCGGTGCTCTGTCAAAACAACTTCAAGCAATTGGGTACTGCGCTGGCAATTTACATGTCCGATTTTGATGATTATGGCATTCCACAGGCAACAGCTCGAGGTGACGGCAATGTGGTGAACACGACATCTTGGCTACAATTGCGCGGCTGGTTGCGCTATACGTTGGCGGCAGGGATCAGCGATGAAGCGTGGTTGGCGGGCAAAAGTTTTCTCGGTTGTCCTTCCCGCCGGGAAGATGGCGCAATTTCAGCCGACTTGTCTGCCGCCGGCTATTCCAGACGAAGCATCAGCTATGCGCAAAACACCAGCCTGATGGGATATTTTCATAACGGTGGAAAAATGCAAAAACTGACCCGGCTCAAACGACCTTCCTACCACATCGCATTTACCGAGTCGGAAAGCTACAATGTCACCAAAAGCTCCTTTTGGCGATACCGTACTGGCGGTGGAAGCTGGTCATATGACATGACCGATTTCCGCCATAACGGAGGCAACTCCTTCAATGCGGTTCACGCTGATGGACATGTCGACACGTATAGCGGTCGAGCTTACTGGCGTAGCGATACCGAACCGAATATCGCTGGCCGGGAACCCTACTGGCGAATCTATCCTGTCGCATCGATAAACGGCGGAATGGCATGGTAGCCAACTTAAGGTAGGCTGGCATTTTTAACCCACACGGACTTTACACGGACTTTACACGGACTTTACACGGACTTTACACGGACTTTACACGGACTTTACACGGACAGCCGATCGGTCAGATCAGCCGGATCGGCATAATGCTTTGCGCCGTAGGCGCTTAACCATGCTTAACCCCTGGCTTTAGCCTGGGGTGAGGAACCCACCCAAAGACAGTGCCTTGTAAAGGCACCACAATCAGACAGATCATATTGACAAGTGATTGTATGCCAATGACTTGAGATTGCTTTTCTGAAAAATCTTGCACAAAAAAGAAGAAGTTGGGAGTAGTACGAAAAATCATGATAAGAAACCTATGCTTGCATGTTCTCTTTTTGTCCTTTATGCTTCAAGCCATCGAGCCGGGATTGCTGTTCGACTTGAACTTCGACGCCTATTCCATTGATGCTGCCTTTGCCAACGGAAATGAAAAAGGGAGTGGCTTGCCCGACAAGGACTTGCAACTGCGCATGTTCCCAGGACCAAACGGAAAGGGCAACAGCATCGCCTTGAACCGCAACGAACGTTTCTATTATGACGCACAGAATAATATCGATCCCCGCAAAGGAACAATCTCTGTTTGGATCGCACCCCTCAACTGGGATTTCTCAGGAGAGCAACTCATTAGTTTCATAAATATCAGTGAAAAAAACAGGAGCATCCGTATCTTCAAAACCTATTGGGGACCTTACATCATCGGGCAGTATCAGTGGACTCCGCCCGGGGAATCCAAGATTTTCTCGCGCCAGGTGCAAATGCAGATCGACCCCAAGCAATGGGGCGACGGTCAGTGGCACCACGTCGCTATTGCGTGGGATCAGGATATGATGCAGCTTTTTATTGACGGCGTGCAACCGCCTCCCCCCGCGAAAATGGGTGTGCCACGCTACTGGAACAATAAACCCGCGCCGCCAGATTATCCCCGCTCGACCAAGCCCGCACCAGGAATCTTTCCTGAACTTACAGCGGATGCGCGTATCTACGTCGGCGATATTTTCAACAGCAAGACTGCTGCAGACACAATGCGTACAGCCATTGACGAACTGAAAATCTACGATCGTCCTTTGAGCGCCAATGAAATCCGCAAGGAATACGAACGTGTGCTTCCTCCCAGCCCCCCAAAGGCACTGACTCCACATCTCGTGACCGTCCCGAAGGGAGATCAGCCCAGCGTTGTCATGCTTCGCCAACCAATGGGGCAGCCAACCAATAAAATCACCGCAAGCGCCAGTGTCCGCCACAATGGCGAGATGCTTACAGTCAACTTCTTTGCCGACTATCCCTGTAACGAAAAAAAACATACCAAGCGTGATGCCAATCTATGGGAAGACGACTCCTTTGAACTCCATCTTGTCTCACCGCAAAATGAGCGCATTCAGTTCATCATCAATGGAAACGGCGCTATTTATGATAAAAAAGACAACGAGTTGGGGTGGTCGCCTGCCGGCGCCAACTGCAAAGTCGAACTTAGCAAAGACAGCTGGCAAGCAGTCCTCGAGATTCCCCTTGCTGCCCTCGGCAAGCTTGACGGTCTTTGGAAAGCCGATTTTACCGTTGCGCAACGCCTCGGAAGCAAGACCAACTACTACCGGTGGAGCAATATCATCTTTGACAACAGCTTCACTGCAACGGGCGAATTGCGTTTTCTCGATACGCCCGATTACGTCGCGCCCATCCTGGGCGAAGGCCTCGATACCGGCAATCTGGATTTGCGCGGAAACGCGGCCAATGGCGTGGCAGTTCACGCTGAATATATTCCCGCCGGGCAGGCTGCGGTTGCGTTCCCCGGCACTTTGGATCACTGGAAAGCAACCCTGCCAGCCGGAAAGCTTCAACTGCACCTGAATGCCCAAAAGGATGGCATGCCATTATATCGTTACTATACTGACTGTTACATTGACTACCCATTGGAGCTTGAGTTCAACACGGTCAGCAAAGAAAAGAAGATATTGCTCGATCTGAATTTCAGCAATGCCGGCGGGCAATTCCTCGCCGATATCCTGCCCAAAGGCGTCGATGGAGTCGCTGAACTGTGGGATAGCAGCGGTAAAAGCATTAGCGCAACAACTTTTACCAGCAATCAGGTCAAATCAACCGTCGCCCTGCCGCTGCCCGACACTCTTAACGAAGGCGAACATGCGCTGTATGTTTCAGCAGCAGGCTTCTCCCGTAAAATTGCCTATCGTGTGCCGGACATGACGCCCTATAAATTGCACCTTGGCAAAGATAACAGCGTTCCTCTGCCTTGGCATCCCGTGAAAATTCTCCGGGAGAATTGTTACGAGGTACTCAATCGCATCTTTGAATTTGACGGCACTTCCCCACTTCCAAGCAGAATCATAGTCAAAGGCGAAGAACTCCTGACAGCCAGCCCCCGTCTCACAGTTGATGGAAAAGCAATCGAGTGGAATAACTTCCGGATCACTAAAACCGATCCGGACTGCATCCGCTTCGCCGCCAATGGTAAAACAGATCAGGGCACACTCGATTTTAAAGGCGAACTCTGGTTTGACGGAATGTATAAGATGGACCTTAGCCTTGCCGTTCCACAGGCTGAAAGCTTCATTCTGATGACTGCTGTCCACAAGGAATTTGGCAGATATGTGCTGGACCCCTATCTGCTTCCATGGGAAAACGATGTCATTACAAGCAACGTCCGCGGCTACAACGCCAACGAAAAACGCGCCGCCGGGCTGCTATGGCTCACCGGCTTTGAAAAGGGACTTTGCTTCTGGAACAAATCAAACGCAAACTGGATCAATACTCCTGGACGCTCTTCATTGGAAGTCCGCCGCGACAGCAAACAAGTTACACTCACCGCGCGCATGATTGACAAACAGGTGACCTTGCCTCGTCCTGCCGAATATACGCTTGTTCTGCAGCCGACGCCGCCGCGCATTCCCAAAAAAGATCATCGCCGCTTCAACTTCTGCAGTTATGGGCGCTGCCAAGAAGTCACCCACGATTTTGGCATAGATGTCAGCCGTGATGCAAGCAGTCCTGCGATGGTTCGTCCACGCTATCCCGAAAAATTTGACCAGCAATATCCTGGTCGAGATATCAAGATCCTCATATACACCATGCCTGGTCACTTGAACACTTGGGAACCCGACATGGACCTATGGGATAAAAATGACCGCAATCTTCCCGGTACAACCCATAGTGGAGTCTACTTGGGAAATCGATGGCTGCTTTGGCAGTATTGCACCAATGCGACAAGCGCCCCCGCTGACCTGTGGACCTGGTGGATCGATGAGACAATGAAGCACCATCCCAAATGCGGTGGCCTGTACTTTGATGTGGCTACGGTGCGCAACTGCGAAAATCCAGCACACGGTTGCGGCGGGGTGGATATGTTTGGACAGAAGTTTTTTTCGAGTGATGCGCTCGGTCTGCGCGACTTCTTCTTGCGAGTCTATAAAACTATTCATAAGCGTGGCGGCGACATTGTCCTGCACTGCCATGTGGCATTTGTCCCATTTGTCCACTCTTTTATTGACAGCTTTGCACCAGGCGAAAATACCTTCGCGGCCGCCTGCAACAATCTGTGGTATGCCTATACCGAGGAATTTTCGCCGGATATTTATCTGAGTGAATTAAATTGGCGCAAAGCCGGCGTGCCCTACTCGATGATCTTGCAGCAGGGGCGCGCCTGTGACCTTATGCCAAAACTTAAACAGCACCGGAGAGAAATTTTAGACAACCCCGAATATGCCATCCGTTCCCTTACGGCAATGTCCGTCTATGATCTTAACGTATGGGGACATTATGTGCATCGCCCAACCATCGACAAATACTGGCGAATCCGCCGAGAACTCGAAATTGACGACGTGGTTGACTACCACGGATATTGGGTCAGTGACGCCGTAAAATCCGCATCGCCGCAAGTCTACTGCGGCTGGTTCGAGTGGAAAGACGGACATCCCTACCGGCGCGTCCTGATCGTCTCGAACTTTAACCGCCACGAAGTAAAAGCAGCGCTCGAAATCGACTGGAAGAAAATGGGCATTGATCCGGTAACACAGTTCCGGGACCTCTGGAACGATAAGGATATCAGCATCGAGGAACTCGAACAACTGTCCATCCCAGGAGCACATTTCCTGATGCTGGGCATACAGTAAGTCGCTAACGACATCGCAACGATACTTTTCGGCCCACGGAAAACACGGAAAACTCGGAAAATTTATAGGGGTTGCTGCTTTGACGGAAGGAATAGCTTGCGGTTTAAAAGGTAGCGCAACCGTCCCGGTTGTGATTGATGTTTGCCCTCCCACGCCCAAACGCTCCCAGGCGCAAAAAATGTCACCTGCTGCACGTGTCCATCCTGTCCATAAAAAACGTGTCCATTTGTGTCCATGATGTCCATAGCGTCCATTCTTGTCCATGTCCCTAGTCCATAAAAACAAGTTTTGGTGACGGATGCAGAATTTCAGGATTGATTAGGAATTATAGGATTTTGTAGGATTTTCTATGTTTCTGTATGACTTCTTATGATTCTGCTTGCAAAATCGTTTTTGCGGCACTATTTTTTCGCCGTGGTTCAGACAGCCTCCAAGCCCCACCCAACCAGGGGGCGAACCACCCTTATCGCGCGCGCGAGGCGGAAGAGGGTGCAGGGGACAGGGTGCAGGGGACAGGGGACAGGGGACAGGGGACAGGGTGCAGGCTGGACACTATGGATGAAGTGGACATTGTGGACATTGTGGACATTGTGGACATTGTGGACATTGTGGACATTGTGGACATTGTGGACGCGGTGGACATTATGGACGCGGTGGACATTGTGGACGCGGTGGACATTGTGGACGCGGTGGACATTGTGGACGCGGTGGACATTGTGGACAGAACATAGCCCTCTACGCCCCCTGCACCCTGCCACCTGCCCCCTGCCACCTGCACCCTGCACCCTGCCACCCTGCCACCCTGCCACCCTGCACCCTGCCACCCTGCCACCTGCCACCTGTCACCCCGCACCACGCACCCCGCACCCTGCACCCTGCCC
>JAPXLT010000090.1:0-15898 GCA_033809415.1 Lentisphaeria bacterium | reverse complement strand
CACGCGAATTTGTGATCTGCTCTATTGGTTTCTCCGACTGATCAGTCGGATCGGTCGGATCGGCGATGTTGGGATTAGCCCTGAAAGGTACATAATCTCTGTCCATCGTCCATTGTCCATTGTCCATTCAGCAGTCCATTCTTGTCCATTCAGTCCATCGTGTCCATTCTTGTCCCTGTCCATCGTCCATAAAAAATCTTTCACAAAAAGAAGATTCTGGGCGATAGTATTACGAAATAATCATCCGTGAGCTAAATACCAGAGATTTTGTAATGGGTCTGTAGTGTGGTGTGCGGGTCAGACGCAGTGGACGGTGTGGACAAAGTGAACAGGACAAGAACATCCCCCGCACCCCACGACAGTCAGAATAATCACAACCGGGACGGTTGCGCTACTTTTTAAACCGCATGCCATCCCATCCGTCGAAGCAGCAACCCTAATTTTCCGCGCTTTCCGTGCTTTCCGTGGACAAAAAATGGGTTGCGGGTGTTGGCTCACGTCATGCTTTTTCGTTTTTTTTCGTTGTTAAAAAATAGGTTGTGGTCAACCTTTGCTTTGTGCAAATAGCCATGTGAGAGCATTTTCATCAGCAAAGCAAGGGTCCCAGGCATTGTGGTCGCATCCAGGAATTTCGATATATGTCACTTGGTGGCTGCCGGCTTGCCGAAGAGCTTCAACCATATCTCTGGAACGGCTGACTGGCACTACGCTGTCCTGAGCGCCATGTATCATATATGCCGGAAGTTGTTTCAGTTTGGGAGCTTGCTTGATATCTGCGCCGCCACACAGTACCAAGATACCGGCGAATATTTGCGGGCGGCGGCAGACTAGGTCCCAAGCGCCATAGCCGCCCATCGAGATTCCGGCAGCATAGATGCGTGCCGGCTCCGGCTGAAAATAAGTGATTTGTTCTTCCAGCAGCTCCAGGGTTCTTTGTATGAAGATCGAGGACTTTTCCGGCATCGTGTGACTTTTGTCACCCCAAGGAACGTCAACCCATTGAAAGCCCTTGTCGCATTGCGGAAAGAGCAACACGGTTTTGAGCTGATGTTTTTGTACGAAGCGGAGCAGGGGAGGTGCCGGAATGCGTATTTGCGCCAGGTTGTCATTGCCAACAGACCCGGCACCATGCAAAAACATCAGCAGAGAATAATTGCCATCGAGCTGTGCCCCGGAAACATATCGGCAATAAGGTAACACCCCGCCGTCCGACGCAGTAAACCAGAAACGCTCGATCCCGCATCTGGCAGCATTTTCCAATGCATCCTCACCAGAAAAAGGGTTCTCTGAAAGCAAAACATCTGACATTATAGACTCCTATCCTGTCTCGGAATTTTCCTGAAATTCGACGTCCCATAAAATATATGATTAAATGCCATATCCAAATTTTGGTACAAGTCTTTCAGGCAGCGGATGTAATGGGTCTGTAGTGCGGTGTGCGTAGCGCGTAGTGCGGGGCAGACGTGGTGGACAGTGTGGACATGACAAGAACATCCCCCCCCGTACCCCACGACAGTCAGAATAATCACAGCCGGGACGGTTGCGCTACTTTTTAAACCAGCCTCCGTACCCGTTCCCAACGCACTACGCCCCCCCATTCCCTTGAACCCTGTATTACAGAAGACCGAGGCATTACCAGCGGATTTCGATTGTGCCAAGTGCAGTTTAGAAGCCAATAAGGCTGAATGTGCGCGGTTGCAATGTCAGCTTGATTTTTCCGTTGGAAACTGGCAATTCAGCACCTGTATATTCGTCGTGGAGTATCGTTTTGCCGGAGGCCAGTCTGCTTACATCAATATCGGCGGTTACTGCTTGGGGCTGGTATTGGAGGCTACGGCGAGCCTGCGTCCATCAGGCGATTCCCACCAGGAAATTCGCATTTCCGGAACGGACGCTACCAGTTCGGTTTGCTGGTCAAACTGATGGAATGTGGTGGCGTTGCCGGTGATGTTGTATTTTTCCATAATATCCCACACTTTTGCCAGGATTTCTCGTCGGGTGAATACAGCGCTTGGTTCGATGTCGTATAAGAGCAGAATCGAGCACATGGCTTCAGTTGCGGCATGGAGCTGTTCTGGGGGTAGTTTGCTGCGTTGAAGGCTGGTGACAACCGACCACAGGATGACACGCACACCAAGCACCTGGCTATTGAGTTCGCTGCGGAACAGAATTTCCGGTAGCTCATCGGTGTAATAGTTGATATTATGCGCAAGGGCCCCCTCGAATTGTTCACCTGGGAACCACGCGTCGGCAAATCCATGCACCATGGGGAAGAAGTCACGCTGCGCGTGGATCCACAATTCTTTTTGGTGGGCATGGAGTTGTCTGGAAGTACGTTTAAACAAATCGCGCAGTCTTCTGATGGCCAGAGTCCCCCGGATGTTTCTGCCGAGGTCATCGATAAAGGCACAGCCATGCAAGGGTGATGTACAATAGCCGCAACTGGAACAGTCAAAAAATAAAGCCTTGACACCTTCATTGGCGGGGAAATTGCACAATTTTCGGATGTTCCACTGGTAGAGATCATTGAGTACAGTACTGCAGCCAAGGACGAATTCGTGTGTTTCCTGCCGGGAAGTTTTGCCATCCGGGGAGAAGCGAGTGTACTGGAAGAGAAAGTTTGAAGCGCCTGGCACGTCCCAGTATTTGCGGAAATAGTTTGCAACCGGGGAGGCTGTTGTCATTGCGCCAGCCAGTCCGTAAATCCCCCAGCTCTTTCTATTTTGGAAGAACTTTTCGAATTGGGTCGGATGGGGTTCGAAGGTGCTTACTCCCGTGAGTACACCATATCTTGCCATGCTGTTGGCATCGAGCAGATTGTGACTTCCGATGGAGTCGCAGTGGCGATATGCCCGGATCGGGTCAGGAAGGGGGCGTGTTGGCGTTGCTATGAAGAAGGCATGGTATTTGGCACCATGCGGGATGGTGCGTGGCACGGAGGTGCTGATCATGGTCACCCTGCATTCGCCGGTATCCTGATTGGCAAAATAAAGCGGCTTTCCGGCGTCGTAGATCCAGTTTGCATCATGTTCATTGGCATAGCAGAATCCCCCTTTTTCCGAAGTCAGCCACAATTCCCGTGCTGCCTTCCTGTTTTCAGGTGTGTAGTAAGGGGAAGCATATTGCCTGGATGTTCCTTCCCATACTTCGGGTGTCATGACAAACTTGCAGAAGTCCGATTCGAGTTGCCAGTCAAACTCCATGGTGGTCAATTGTGGTTTATCTAGGATCCAGTACTTGAAATCAATGAATCCATCGAATTCGACGATTGAGGAAAATCTGATTTTGCCTCCGTCTGCGATTGGTGCGGTTCCTTCAAAGGTAACGGAGGCTGCCGTCGCGCATGTGTTTTCGCAGTGCCATGCAGTTATCGGTTTCCCATTGCATAACAGTCTTGGCGGACATCGGAACAGGGGCTTGTTGTCTATGAGGATTTGTTCCGGCAAGGGGCGCTTGCCCATTTTGTAGGTACGGTTGCCAAGCAGAATGTCCTGTCCAGTCCATGTGAAGCTCCATGGTGCTTGTACGTTTTCCTCGAGTGCAATGTCGTTACCAATGAAAGAGAGATCAGGCCGTTCAATTTCTGCATTTACCTTGGCTTCGTCCAGTATGGTCTCGAGTTTGTATGTGCCTGCTTGTTTGATGTTAGGCAAGTATTTCAGCGTTTCGCCAGCCTTGAAGACCCAATTCCCCGTGCATATACGATTGCCGGATTTCCAGAGGACATAATCGATGGACAACTTGCCTTCCTGATATTGCTGCATCCGCTTTTCCGATAGAGGCGAAAAGTCAAAAGCGGCTTCGAGGATATCACAGTCCTTGCCGTTTCCCCGGTCCACCCCATGGAGTTTGACGCCGTATTCCTGCACCTCCCGTCCTTCTCCGTCTAGTAGCAGTTTATTGTACTGGTTGGCGATTTCTGTTTCCGTCAGGGCTCGTGAATAAATGGCGAAGTCATCGATACGCGTAGTATAGTTGTTGACATGGAAGCGGTTGCGTACGCCGATATAGGACGACGGCAGGGGATCGTCGATGATGCGGTTTTGCAGGACGATGGCCGGCAGTTCCTTGCGCATTCCGAAGCGCCCATTGATGTATATGGTGAGCGCAGTATCCCAGGTCACGGCAACCTGGAACCATTCGCCTTGCTCAATACCCTTTAGTGACTTGACTGCCCGCCCGACCGTAGAGGTACTTAACTTTTCTGTAGCATACGCATCAAAGTACGCTACACCTGCAAATTCGTAAACGCGATAATCGATATAATGTTCTTCGTTCCTTATGCGAATTTGGGCATAAGAAGTGCTTCCCCGTCCCGATTTGCCGGGTGCGTAATCCCCGCCTTGGATCCAGAAAATCATCGTGCCTTCCTGCCATTTTGCGTTTCCAATGGCCGGATAGGTCAGATTTTCCGGGGATTGTGGGGTATAGCCCTGCTGTTGGTCGAAGCCGACGGTTCCACGGAGCATCAAATTGACGTCCTTCATGGTGTTGGAAAATCGTTCGGCTGCCGCGAAGTCGGCGTGTGTGTTGTAGTTGTCGAAGGTCACCAGGAAGGTCAGGTCTTTGCCCTTTGCTTTTTCCTCGGTAGGAACTTTTTTGTAAGTGGCAGCGGACAGTGTGCAAATTGCCACCAGCAGCATGAGTGTAGCCGTGCGCATTGTAGCATCCTATTTTTGTATGCCGATAAGGCTGAAAGAGCGCGGTTGCAGGCTAAGCTCGATTTTTCCATTCTGCAATATCAGGGGCGTGTTGCGATATTCTTCATGCAATTTTTTTGCTTCCAACTTGCTGAAGTCCAATTCTCCTTTTGCAGGATTTTTTCCGGTGTTGGCAACAACCGCCAGGATGCGTCCATCAGGTGATTTCCACCAGGACACACGCAGGTCTGGATGGCTGCTTGTGATCTCATTCTGCCTGTCGAAGCGGTGGAATTGCGTGTCTTCCGTGGTAATGCCGTATTTTTCCATGATATCCCAAATATCGGAAAGTACTTTCCGGGCGGTGAATACAGCGCTTGGATCGACATCGAAGAGTAGTGAGATGGAGCACATTGCTTCTGTGGCCGCCTTGATTTGTTCCGGGGGCAGGCTTTTTCTGTTCAGCGAGCAAATGGCTGTCCACATCACCGTGCGCACTCCCATGACTCTGCTGTTCAATTCACTGCGGTATATGATTTCAGGGACATTGTCCGTGTAGTAATTGATATTGTAGCTCAATCCCGGCTCGAATTGTTCGCCGGGGAACCAGGCATCGGCGAAGCCATGTACCATGGGGAAGAAGTCTCGTTGTGCGTGGATCCAGAGTCCTTTGCGGTTGGCATGCAGTTCCCTGATGGTGCGTTTGAAGAGGTCTCTCAGGCGGCGTACTGCCAAGGTGCCTGCAATATTCCTGCCGAAGGAGTCCTGGAATGCGCAACCGTGCAAGGAGGATGTGCAATATGCGCAGCCTGCACAGTCAAAATAGAGATATTTGACGGCCTCATGTTCAGGGTATGAAAAGAGCTTGCGATAGTTTTTGGCGTAGAGGTCGTTGACAACTTTGCTGCAGCCCAGTACGAATTCGTGTTTTTCTTTCTGGGAGGTTTTTCCCTCTTCGTCGAAACGGGTATAATTGAAGATGAAATTCGCTGCACCAGGAATGTCCCAGAATTTTCGGAAGTAGCGTGCAACCGGCGAAGCCGTGGTCATGGCACCAGCCAGTCCGTAGACGCCCCAGTCTTTTTTGTTCCGGAAGAATTTGGCGAACTGGGTTGGGTGCGGTTCGAAGGTGGAAACTCCTGTAAAGCAACCATTTCTGCTAATTGCTCCGGCGTCCAAGAGGCGGTGTCCTTTGATGGAATCGCAGTGACGGTATGCCCGGAAAGGTTCAGCAAACGGGCGTGTCGGGGTGGCGGTAAAGAAGGCATGGTAGGCGGCACCTTCAGGAATTTCCAAGGGGGAATTGCTCTGTATCATTTTGACTCGGCATTCACCGGTTCCCCGATTGACAAAATAGACCGGTTTGCCCGGCTGGTAAAACCAGTTTGCATCAAATTCATTGGTGTAGCAGAAACCTCCCTTTTCCGAGGCAAGCCAGAGTTCCCGGACGGAGTTTTTGTCCGAACTGCTCCAGTAATTATACGCGAGATTCTTTTCATTGCCTTGGTAGACCTCGGGCACCATAAGGAATTCGGTGAATTCCGGATTGACTTGCCAGACCAGTTCCATGGACTGGATTTTTGGTTTTCCGTGCACCGAATATCGGAAGTCAATGAAACCGTCAAATTCGACGGTTGTCGAGTATTGGATGCTGCCTCCGCTGATCTGTGCCGTTCCCTTGTATGTGATATCGCTGTTTCGTTTACTGATGTCGCCTTGCTTCCAGACGACAGGCTTTTCGTTAATGATCAACAACGGTGCTTGCTTGAGTAGTTGCCTGCCTTTTATGGTGATGCTTGAGGGCAGGGGGCCTGCGTCCATCTTGTATACGCGGGCATCCATGTGTATGTTTTTATCCTGCACATGAAAGGTCCAAGGGGCGGGAACGCTGTCTTCGAGTCCGATTTGGTTGCCGATAAAGGACAAGTCCGGACGTTCAATGCTCGCTTTGGCCATGGATTTCCCAGTCCGTGTTTGCAGGGTGTACAAGCCAGGCTCGGTGATGTTTTTGAGGTATTTTTTCGTTTCCCCCTTCTGAAATGTCCATTGTCCGGTGGACTTGCCGTTCGGTTCGCTCCATGTGTATTCCACCGTGAGTTTTCCGTCGTCATATTGCTTCCTCATGTCGTCGGGGAGGGCAGCAAAGTCAAATTCCGCCTCGATTTGGTCATGATCCATGCCGTGTCTGCGGTCTACGCCGTAGAGTTTCAGTTCGTAGTCTTGGATTTCCAAGTTGCCGTCGCCTTCAATCATGCGCTTATATTGGTTGGCAATTTCCAAGGGCGAGAATGTTCTGGAATAGATTGCGAAGTCATCGATGCGCGTGAGGGTTTTGTCTTTCGCCGGAGGTGCCACACCGTACCAGTCAAACGTGTTTCGGATGCCGATGAAGGAGGCGTTGGGGTCGGGCTGGTCGATCTTGCGATTATCCAATACGATGGCTGGCAACATCTTGCGTGTGCCAGGGCGTCCGTTGACAAAGAGGGTGACTGCGTCATCCCAGACAGCGGCAACCTGGAACCACTCCCCTTTCTTGATGCCCCTCAAAGGCACTTCCGAACGGCCCACTGTGGAAAGGGACAGTTTTCTTACCGCGTATGCGTCAAAATAGAGGGTGCCGGCATATTCATAGATTCGGTAATCCACGAATTTGTCTGCCTGTTTCAGGACAATCTGTGCGTAATTGACATTTTCCTTGTTGCCTGTGCTTGGCGTATAGTCACCTGCCTGCACCCAGAAAATCATCGTTCCTTGTTTCCAGTTGGCATTGTCTGCGGCAGGGTATAGCAGGTTTTCTGTAGACTCCGGCGAATAGGCCTGTTGTTTGTCGAAGCCGACCGTTCCTCGCAGCATAAAGTTCGTATCCTTCATAGTTGTGGAGAACTTGTCTCCTTTCGAGAAGTCGGCATGGGTGTTGAAGGCATCGAAAGTGACGAGGAAGCTAAGGCCATCAACCTTGGCCTTTTCAGAAGTGGGAATGCTTTTGAAGGTGACCGCATGAAGAGAAAGCGCACAGAGAAGCACCACGGCAAGGGTCATTGGCAAAAGGCGTTGCCTGGAATGAGGATACATTATTTGCTTCCTCCATTAACTCAAAAATAATAAAAATGATAGGACTGGGTGACAAGTTTTTTTACAACGAAAGACGTGGGCTGACGCCCACAACCCATTTTTTAACCACGAACCACACGAAAAGGCTTGGCGCGGACTGATCGCCCGCAACCCACACGGACTTTACACGGACGGGACACGGACCTTACACGGACGACAGATCGGACGGATCGCCATGTGCCACGGTCGGCTTTACTTTTTCAGTCGGAGGCGATATGGAGCGCCGGCGGCTCGCCGGCATGAAGCCGGATTTCCTTTTCCATCACCGAAAAATCAAAAAGTTCAAAAATCTTCTCAAAAATGAGAAAGAACCTCAAGATCAACAACTTGCGAATCTGGTTTTTGAAGATCTTGCACAAAAAAGAAGAAATCGAGTGATAGTAGTACGAAAAAATTTCATGGAAGTGGCTTTTTCTGCGCGAATGTGTCGTGCTTGCCATGAGATTTTTTCGTGTCCTTTCGGGCATTTCGTTGTTGAAAAAGAATTTCTTGGTTACCCAAGTTCACTGGCGCTTTACATACCGAAGGAAATTCTTGCCGGATTACTTTATTCATGATCCGTGTAGAAGAACTTTTTCGCCTCGAGGCTGGTGTTCTTCAAATCACAATAGCTCTGGACTTTATGTTGTTTGATCGAGTTGACATGTCCCGCCAGGAAAAGGAAATTGATACTGTCGGAATGGGCAACGTACAAACCTTGTGGGCGGAATGGAAAAATCAAATTTCGAAAGTAATTGTAGGTGGACTGACCGGCCGCTCCGGGGGGATAGAGTGATAGGTCGGTGCCAGCCGTATCCGCAGCGTAAACTACAGTCGAAGCATGCTTGACTTTGCTGATTTTCTTGTTGCTGATTTCAAAGGCGCGCGCCAACGACTGATCGGCAGTGGTTACATTGGAAAGATACTCCGCATTTGCGCCATAGCAGACGCCAGCAGCAGCCAGGTCATGGACGACGGTTCCATCACTTTTGCCGGATTGCTTCAGCCTGGCGAAATGTTTCCTTGCCGGAGCCGAAGGGCAACTGAAGACAGTCATGGCACCGGTGTAAGGGAAGAGCCTAGGCACCCAGCGAAGATCATTGCCCGTGCGCCAGGGGTCCATTATAAAGCCCGGCACAGTGTCGTCATTGTCGTTGGCATACTGGATGACTCCCAGGCCGATCTGCTTCAGATTGCTGCTGCAACTGATCGTTTGCGCCTTCTGACGAGCCTTGCCCAATGCTGGCAATAGCATGGAAGCAAGGATGGCGATGATGGCGATAACCACGAGCAATTCAATCAAAGTAAAACTCTTCCGCATTTTTCTGTCTCCTTTACTTTATTTTTGTGTAAGATTCCACAAATTCCTTTATGGCTTCCAGGTTTGCCATTCCGTAATCCATATCCGGTTCGAGGTAGCTTCCTTCAGTCCATTCATTCCAGGCATTGATAAAGATGGCGGGAGGATTTCGTTTGCCTAGGTCGCTGAGCAGTTTGGCGAAGGCTTTCGGGTCAGGGTTCATAATTGGCAGGTAGGGATATCCCAAGAGGGTGTATGTTTCGCTTTGTATTGTTCTCGGACTCGAGTCCCAGCCGACAGTGGCCACCGGTAAATATGGGTCGGGCAGCGTATTGATGGCTTTATCCATCAAGTTCAGGTATTCTTCCGCCGCCTCTTGAAAGGTAACGATCGGGAATTTTTCCCAAAGGGGATGGCTGAAGAGGCAATTGTAGCTTGTATAGCTGCTGAAACCCACTTTTGTGTACCAGTCATTGCAGGGGCATGGGCACTGCGGGGCGCTGTCCAGGTTGTCATACCAGACGGCGTTGATATGGATTCCCGGCAATCCGGCTTTCTTTGCACGCTCCCGGAAGTCCGCCAGTACATCGGCTGCAGCAGCGACGCCTCCCATTTGCGTGATAAATCGGTTTGTGGCATAGATGGAGAAGTAGGGCAGGTCATCTATGCGCCAGTAGTTCGCCCGAGTCATGTAGTTCTCGATGATGTAATCCCACACAAAACCGACAGACTCTCTGGTAGATGACCATTGGTACAGCATGGGGGCTTTGGCGATATCCCTTCCGACTGGGTGTCTGTCGTACCAATCATGATTTGCCCACATCAGGGCAAACTTCATCTTCGAGTTGTTTTTGGCGCTGAGGAATCCTTCATCGAGCGCCCGTTGCAGGAAGGAGCCGTCGTACCAGTACCAGTCAAAGATGAAAGTATCCACATGATGGGCTACGGCCGCGTCGATCTTTGCTGCCATGACTGCCGGGTCCGCCTCGTCTTGGTATCCCCAGGCGGGAACGATGGGCTGGCGGTGCCCCTCGAAGCGTGGCCTTGCGCATTTCATCAGTTCCCATTCTGTCCACCCTTTGCCGTGGCGCTTTTCGTTTCGGGAGTCCCTGTGATAGTTGGGGAAATAATATGCCGCAATATCCATGACGCTACGATCCTTAAAAACATCCTAAACCATTACTACTACTAATATAGATGAATCGAAACCTGGTGCAATTAGACAAAATTTCAAAAAAATAGCATGATATTACAAAATAGTCACAGAGGAAAAATTGACAAAGCTGGTTGTTTTGTTAAATTAATCGTTATGCTTACCTATTTTTACAAGGACTTGGCTTCCCCTGAAATGCCTCCTGTAATGATCCGGGATACATACCAGGATGATGGCGCCGTGTTTCACCAGCATGACTATGTTGAGATTGCGCTGGTACGGCAGGGACATAGCGTCCATCGACTCCAATCCAAGGAAGGCGATATCCTGGAAAACTCGATTATCAAAGGCGATGTTTTTACGGTTTTGCCGGGTGAAGTACACTCCTATGTGAAATGCAAACACTACCGGGTGTACAATGTATGCTTGGCACCATCGTTCCTCCAGGAGGAACGGGAAAGTCTCTCAAAATTGAAGCATTTTGATACTTTCTTCAATGAAAACAGAAGCTTCAATGTGAATCAGCTCCATCTGACACCCGTGGAATTCCTAAATGCTGAACTCTGCCTGAAGCGCATCTGGATGGCACAGAATTCCACTCGAAAAAGCCGCGAACTGGCACTGAAAATCGCCTTGCTGGACTTGTTTTTGACGGTTTTTGATAGTTCCTCGATTCCTTGGAAGAAGACAGAAACCAAGGTCGAAGAGGCACTATTTCTTTCGATTTCCGAAATGGAAAATCATCCTGAACGTCCTTTTGACCTGAAACGGACTGCTCGCAAAGCAGGCATGAGTGTTTCCAGCTATATGCAGAAATTCAAGCATGTAGTTGGAATGCCGCCGGGAGAATACAGCATGCGACTGCGACTGGACATGGCACGCAGGCTGCTGGAAACTTCGGACCTGCAATTGGAGGACGTCGCGCAGGAGTGCGGATTCTGCGATACGAACTATCTCATACGCCTTTTCAAACGGCGCTTTGGCATTACGCCCGGAAAACATCGCGCCCGCTGCAATCCGATCCCCGTGCAGGCCTGACAGAACGAAAACCCTGCCTAAAACCTGTTTTTTAACCACGAAATACACGAACAGACACGAAAGTTTTGTTGCTATTGTTTGAAATATCATGCTATTTTCTTATATAATTGTACTATGGAATTTTACAGATATTAATATAATGTATTGAAAAGCTAAAATTTTTTGGTGCATTTTTAGTTTATCCAAATAACAAACAAAAGGAAAGTTTTCAATGAAAAAAACAGCTTGGGTTCTATGCTTGCTGCCGGTTTTTCTTTTTGCCGGGACTCTCCCACCTTTAAGCAATGTTACTATCATTCCGGATTTTACTCTTCATGATACAGGCGAGACGAAAGTCCTGGTTCTTCCGGCACTGCCGGACAAACCGGGGGTGATTCCTGTTCTCCGTTGCCGGATGGTAATTAAAGGGACGGCAGCTGGAGGATGCAACTACGGCGTGCGCCTGTCTTGCAATGGTACGGATTTGGGCGCTTGGACCGCTTCCGGCAAAGAGCGCCTGCTATGCCGGGAAAGTAGATTCGAAATTCATGATCCGAACTATAAAGGCAAGCGTTTCCCAGTCTTTCGCGGAGCGGATGTGCTGCTGGTGTTTGCACCGGATGTGGGTCAAGGCGACGGTGTGACTCTGGATAACAAGGGCAGCCAGTTCTGTTTTGACCTCTCCGATGTCAACCGTACCGTGGATTGTAATGAGATCGTCTTTCGCAATATCCGCAGCAAAGAGGCCGAAGAACGCGCGGTACTGGTCACTGATATCGAGTTTGGCTGGATGGAAAAGCCGGCAGACGTTGGCAATGACAGGGAGTTCACCTGGCTTGCCTCCCGGAATTCTCTCGAAAAAAATGGGATTCGCGTAGATGTCTATGAGGGTGGCGGTTTTGCCGTTAGTGTCAAGGGGACTATGCCGTTGGTGGTTGAGACTGCTCTAGGAGTCAAGCCCTTGGCAGAACCTGCGCTCCTGGCACAAACAATCGCGCCCAAGCAGCCTGTGCGCATTGAAAGCCTCGGCGACGATGCCATCCGAATAACTACACAGTGGCCAGACCTGGCGATGGAACGCATCTTACGCCTGAAGGAAGACCGTCTGGATTGGACTGAAAAATGGCATAATACGGGAAAGGAGATCCTTGGTGTCCCGTTTCGTCATCAATGCGGTCTGGCCGGAGACAGGGCCCGAGTCTGGTTGCGTGGCGAGCCCGACACTTCGGAACAATTGACGCTCGATGGCAATGCCACCGTGTTCTTCGAGTCCCGCAAAAACAGCGGGACTGGCACCGGTATTGTCCTGGAAGACGATATTTTGCGTCTTATCGCCGGCGCCAGGGTCGAGAAGGGGGTTACGGAAATCCACTCTCCAACCTTGGCCTTGGCACCCGGAACTAGCCGCACCTTTCATTTTTCTGTGGTTCCAACCTTGCAGGGTGGATATTGGTCTTTCATCAACCAGCTGCGGGAACGTTGGGAAATCGGCAGCGTTGGCGCACCTCTGCCGTTTTTCTGGGGTGCAGAAGTAGCTGATGATAGTACGGAGGAGAAAATCCGAAAGGGGCTTGCCCACCTAGGACCCATTGCCGTGATTCTGCCTGTCTGGGTGCCGGGAAATTGGGCAAGGCCACTGCTTCGGCAGGAGGATATCTCGCAGGTCACAGAAAAAACCATTGCAGATAATCAACAGAAGGGATTATCCGAGCTTCTCGAGCGGATTGCCCGGTATAAACGTGCTCTTCCTGAGTCGGCCGTTATGACGATGGCACATCCGATGATGCGCTATGTTTACCTCCCGGAATTTGAAAAGAATCCGCTTGCTCCGGCAGTGGTTCGAACCAAAGAGGGCGAACCCTACCATCACGGCGGGTTTGACAGCATACTTTTACGCGGCGCGGAAAAAAAGGGCTGGGCAGTCATTTATGCACTTCCCCGACCCGGCAATGCACTCTGGGAATCCCATCTGAACTATACCCGGCAAATTCTTGATGCCGGTGCTGATGGTGTTTATTTCGATGAATTCAGCTCCTGCAATGAACGCCGCAGCTATAGCCGTTATGACTATGCGGAATGGGATGGTTTTTCCGCCGAATTGGATGAAAACGGAAAAGTAGCCCGCTTGAAAAGCGACTGCGCATATACCAGCCTGGCTTTTCAGAATACTCTGCTGAATACCATATTCAGACGTGGAAAACTTTTTCTTGGCAATGGTTCTGCTGTCAGCCAGGATATTGCTTCTTCCCGGGCATTGCGGTTTACGGAAGGGGCAAGCAGCCATGCCAATATGACCGCCGGACATCTGAACCACGTGCCTCTGGTTCTCGGCAATTACGGCAAACAACACACGCTAGAAGGCGTATTGGCAGCCGTTCGGGAAGCCCTGCTGGCAGGCTGCATTTATTCCCCGATGTCCTTTACGCATCGCTTGTTGCAAGGCGCTGATAACTTTGTCTGCAAACTGTATCCGGTCACCATACGCACATTGGGGCCCGGCACCATCATTGCAAAGGAACGCATTATCACTTGCGTTTCCGGTACCTTCGAAGTGCCGGAAAACAGCACAGGCTCCACCGCAAAACTCTACCTGTACACAAAGGACGGTATGCGTGACCGCTCGTTTACCGAATGTGATATAAAAAATCGCAAGATCACAGTCGAAGCACCCGAGGGCGGATTGGTTATCGCCGAATTCTGACCTGGAATCGTTAGTACGAAAATTTCGTGTTTTTTCGTGTAAGGCGTTAGTCTTCTGTAGTGCGTGGTGCGTGGTGCGTGGTGCGGGTCAGACGTGGTGGACAGTGTGGACAGTGTGGACAGTGTGGACAGTGTGGACAGTGTGGACAGTGTGGACAGTGTGGACAGTGTGGACAGTGTGGACAGTGTGGACAGTGTGGACAGGACAAGGACATCCCCCTCCCCGCACCCCACGACAATCAGAGCATCGCAACCGAGACTGTCGCGCCACTTTTTAAACCTGCACCCCTGCACCCGTTCCCAACGCACTACGCACCCCGCACTACGCACCCCATTCCCCTGAACCCTGTACTACAGAAGACTGACGCATTACTTTTTTCGTGTGGTTCGTGGTTAAAAATCCCAGCTGCATTTGCAAAAAATTGCTGTAGAAGTAGCTTATTATCGTGTCTATTTCATATAAACCCGGTACACTCGAAACACCAAGTACCTATCACCTTTAACCGCAAGCAATCATTTTCAACAAAGAGACAGGATTTTGATGATTACTCCCCATGACAAGTATCGCGGCATTCCTTTTTGGGCATGGAATGGCAAGTTGGAAGAACAGGAATTGCGGGAACAAATCCGCAGCATGAAAAAAATGGGCTTGGGCGGATTCTTCATGCACTCGAGAATCGGCCTGGATACTCCCTATCTTTCGGAAGAATGGTTCCGCATGATCGAGGTCTGTATTGACGAAGCCAGACGGCAAAAGATGAGAGCCTGGCTCTATGACGAGGATCGCTGGCCATCCGGCGCTGCCGGCGGCCTGGTCACCAAAGACGAAAAATACCGCATCCGTTTTCTGGAGTTCAATACTGTACAGAGCATTCCCAAGCCTGTAGGGAAGGGGCTTCAGGCGGCCTTTATCATCGAGCTTGACAGTGGACTGCTTGTGTCATACCGTCCTTACCAGGCATCGGATAAGCTCAGGGAAAATGAACAAATTCTGCTGTTTCAGGAAAAAACCGGCAGTCCGCAATCCTGGTTCAATGACCAGACCTACCTCGATACCTTGAATCCCGAGGCGGTCGAGCAGTTTGTCCAAGTGACCCACGAAGAATACCGCAAAAGATTTTCCTCGACCTTTGGCAACCTTGTCCCCGGCATCTTTACTGATGAGCCGAATTTCATTAGCCATGTCCCGGGAAATACCCTGCCTTGGACCGGAAAACTTCCTGCCGCATTCCGGAAAAAATATGGTTATGCCATCGAGGAACATCTTCCGGAACTGGTCTATCCCATATACAACCAGGATTTTTCGAAAGCCCGCCTTGATTACCGCAATATGCTGACCGAATTGTTTTGCAATGCTTTTGCCAAAACCATCGGCGACTGGTGCGAAAAGAACAACCTGCTTTTTACCGGCCATGTGCTCTGTGAAGATACGCTGGCCAATCAGACCTATGCCGTCGGAACTGCCATGCGCTTCTACGAGTTCATGCAGGTGCCAGGAATTGATTTGCTGACAGAGCACTGGTTCATCTTCAATACGGCAAAGCAATGTACCTCCGTGGCGCGTCAATTCGACCGAAAATGGCGTCTTACAGAGACCTATGGCTGCACGGGCTGGGATTTTCCATTCATGGGGCACAAGGCCATGGGGGACTGGCAGGTGGCGCTGGGTATCAACCTCCGCTGCCAGCATCTGGCCTGGTATACGATGGCTGCCGACGCCAAGCGAGACTACCCGGCCAGTATCTCGTACCAATCCCCATGGGCCGATGAATACTCCTATGTGGAAGATTATTTTGCGCGCATTGCCACTGCCCTGGAAAAAGGCGAGGAGGTCCGGGACCTGCTGGTCATCCATCCGATAGAATCCTTCTGGGGACGCCATGTTCCCGGCAATACTCTTCCCGAAAACTTTAGCTTTATCCAGCTCACCAACGAACTGTTGGGGCAGCATCTGGATTTTGATTTCGGAGACGAGGAGCTGATGTCACGTTATGCAAC
>JAPXLT010000089.1:0-16118 GCA_033809415.1 Lentisphaeria bacterium | reverse complement strand
CAAAGCCAGTAACTTGTGCATCAGTTTTTTGAAAATCTTTCACAAAAAACAAGATTCTGGGTGATAGTAGTACGAAAATTTGTAGGGTTGCGTGCGGATGTTCCGCGCCAAGATAAAACTTGTGCAAGTTGTAAAAATGGGCAATTGCAGATAAATTAATGTCAACCTATGATTTTGTTAGTGCCCTGATAGAAGGGGAAAATTATGTAGTTACAGCAGCTTTCATATGCATTAGTATACTCTTATTCCGCTTTTGGGGAATAGAGTGGGGAAATTATTTTTATGCTGAATCTCTACAATAGATCTGCGGCTGCATGATGACTCGGACTGCAGTGATCTCAGCGCCACGCTGAAAAATGAAGTTCAGCGATTCCAATACTTTACGTGCGATTTCGCGTTCCGAAACCGCCATGCTTGTCAAACGCGGTACCATGGTTTGCGAACTGGCTAAATTATCGAAACCGATGATTGAAAGCTGACGAGGAATCTCAATATGTCGCGCTGTCGCTGCCATGATGATCCCGCTGGCGCAGAGGTCATTGTGTGCCAATATACCGTTTGGGCAAAGTCCTCGATCAAGTACCTCATTGAAAATGTGGTAGCCTTCGTCATAGTAACCATAAGCGTTGAACATCCGTTTTTCCGGAGATTCCCCGGGGTAATACTCCTCAAAGAAACGCCATACGCCGACACCGCGTTCCATGTGCCGCTCGCGGCTGGTCAACCCGATATAGACAAGGTTGTCACGCCCTTTTTCATACAGATACCGGAGGCCATGATAGGTTCCAGATGCAAAGTCGATGTTGATGGAATTGCGGAACAAACCGTTGCCTAAAACGCCTATCAGCGGCACACCGAGCTTGCGCAGTCTCTGTTCAATGCGTTCGGGATTGCAGTTGCCCGGCAGAAGCAGTACCGCTTCCGCGTGATTTTCCACTACCGCAGATGGAATCATGTCGCACAGCGTGTTTTCGATTGGCACGCCCGGCTTTTCCCTAGGTTCCAGCACGATCATTTCAAAGTTTCCTGATTCAATCATTTCACGTTGAATGGCAAGCAGAAGCTCGGCATAATAAAAGTCCATGCTGAGGCGTACAATTAAAATTTTTCTAGCTTTTTGCAGCAGTTCGCAATCGCCGCGCGAACGCAGAACCGCCCGGTGCCCAGGCACCCGGGATAATATTCCCTGCAAGCGCAGTTCTTCAATGGCACGGCGCAGGGTCATCAGACTGACTCCCGCATCAGCGGCAAGTTTAGCCTCTGGAGGAAGTTTATCACCGATCGCCAGCGATGGACTCACTTTTTCGAGGATGTATTGAGCAGCGCGTTCGTACTTCTTCATAGCAAAACCATATTTTTAGGTGTTTCTATAAACTTTATTTCAATATAGATATACTTTTCAAAAAAACAAATTTTCTTGAAAAAAGCTCGCCAGCAGTCAAAGCAAACTGGCGAGCCAACAAAAATTTGCTCTTTACAGTTCCGGACCAAGGTCGGCATGATCTGAAAACTCAATGCCGTCATCCCCAAGCTCCTCCTGCTCAAGGACGATAATGGTGTTGCGCCCCCTGCGAAGTGCCGCACCGGGAACATAGAGCGTCTGTTGCGGTCCGATTTCCCAATAGCGTCCCAAAGGGAATCCGTTGACCCACACGGCACCCTTTTTGCCGGGGCGTTTGAGGAACGTGGAAGCGACTTCGTCAAGCATAAATTCCGCCTTGTGAAGCGTGACGCGCCCTGTGCTTTGCGCAAAATCTCCGTAATCAGCAATTTCCGGATGAGCAAGATCGAGCGAGTTATAACTCCAATGCAGGAGACGCTGAAAGCGTAACGCCACGCAGTTGACAATGCCTTTTTTGTCGCGTCCGGTCCAAGCTCCGTAGTTGATACGTCCAGTATTCTCGACCAGAACGTCGAGTTCGGCACCATTTTCGCCGACTTCGGGAAGTTTGAACGGATTTTCGCCGAGATCGCGGAAGCGACTGCCGAGGTATTTGCCGTCTAACCACACCTGCGCAAAGTCGTTGACTTCAAAGAGCGAAAGATCCATTCCTGCCGGGAACGGACCATCGATGTGTGTGTGGTAGTGGATGAAGCCAAATGTTTCGCCGAGATCGTCCATGGTGGGCGGCACCAGCGCTTGTCCGGATTTGACCGCGAGTTTCTCCAAATTCGTAAGGAGATCGGCGCTTGCGCTGAACTTTACCTTGCCGGGTGCGATCTTTTGAGTCATTATCGCCTTCCCCATGCCCGCCCGGGGGAAAAGTTCGCGGATCACAGCTTGACAGGCCTCAAATTTATCGGTAGGGTCGCCCGCTTCGGAGATTGGAGCATCGTAGTCGTAACTGGTGACAGTCGGCGCATAATTCTTTTTGTAATGACCGTTGGCACCGGCAGTAAAGCCGAAGTTGGTGCCGCCAGAAAACATATAAAAATTGACGTTTGCGCCCATCTCGAGCATCTGGCGAAAGGTATCAGCGGTATTTTCTGCCGAGCGGACGTGGTGCCCTGCTTCGCCCCAATGGTCGAACCAGCCGCACCAAAATTCCATGCAGAAATCGGGGTCATTTGGACGGATTTTGCGGGCAACGGCAAATGCCAGCTCCGGATCACTTCCGAAGTTTACGGTTTGTGGAGTGCCAATAATCGTGCCGCCATGGAGCATGACGTTATCAGGTCCATCACTGGTAAAAAGCGGAACCGTTACGCCATATTTCACCAATAAATCGCGGACGGCATACATGTATTCGTGGTCACCGGCATAGCTTCCATATTCGTTTTCGACTTGCATGGCACAAATCGGGCCGCCGCTTGTTTTTTGAAACGGCACCACACGCGGGAGAAGTTCCGCAAACCAATGTTCGACTTCGTCCAAGTAGGGCTGATTCATACAGCGGATCTCAACGTCTTTGCGTCCGGTAAGCCATGCGGGGAAGCCACCGTTTTCCCACTCTGCGCAAATGTAAGGGCCCGGACGCAGAATGAGGTCAAGGTCGTGTTCCGCAACCTCTCGGATAAAGTGTTCCAAGTCGGCGATCCCGACAAAGTTGAATTTGCCGTGCCGGGGTTCATGGAGGTTCCACGGGACGTAGGTTTCAATGGTGTTGAGGCCGAATTTGACCGCCTGATCGAGTCGTGCGCTCCATTCACCGGGATGAATGCGGAAATAGTGAATCGCGCCGGAAATGACCGGATGCTTCCAAGATAAGTTCATAAAAAAATCTTTCTATCAAAAAATCGGGGCAGGACGGTAATCTAGTTCAACATGTGCGGCATCCTGCTTCAGCGTCATTTCACCTCCAGGCTGAATCAAACGCATTCCAGCCGGGATCGGCTTGGCGCAGTCGATGATGATCTTGTCTTGAGTCATGCGTAAATCGGTGCTTCCGAACTTCGTGTATACACCTTTAAAGCCGACTCCTTTAGTCGCCTGACGGACCTCCCACGGAGCGAGGGCACCGCCAAGCACAATGCGGTTGGGCGCTTCGTGCCAGAGTCGCGTAAGCTCCATTTCGATGAAGCGGCCGTTATTACTGGCGTTGGGCTGCCATGGCGTAAACCCGGGTGCATCTTCGCTGTAACGCTCCTGGGTAAGCGCCAGGTCCGGCGTCAATGCAAAGCGACGGAACACCATTGCGGCGGCATAAGCTTTTTTCCATTCGCCCAAGTCGAGATACGCTTTAGAGATCGCCAGTTCGTGATTGCCGATGTAGTAAATACCGCGCGTGATCTCCGCGACAAACCATCCACAGAAAATGTTTTCTTCCATGTAACGCAGGTGATTCTGCATCCTGACTTCATCCATGGAGTTCGCACCCTGCGCGTAATTGGAAAGCACCGAACCGATATGCTCAAAGTGTTTGCAGAGTTTGCTCTTGTCGCCGACGGCGCGTTCGATAAAGCCGTCCGGATGCGTCACCGAATCCATGACTGCGTCGAGGTCATGCTTGTACTGTTTGGCCTCTTGGGTAAACTCCGCCGCTTGCGGATGGTTGTATTCGGTCAGAAGTTCTGCAAGCACGGTAAGACCGCGTAAGGAACAGCTGTCGGTTTTGCTGATGCACTGACCGTAGTCACCGTCGGTCGCACGACAGGGCGGCATGATGCCGTAAACAGGCGATCCGGAAATGCGTGTGGCGCGGATCTCGCCGACGATCCAATTCCCGGCTCGCACCATTTTTTCGAGGTACTTTCCCTTGAAATCTTCATCGCCGGAATAACGGAGATAATCTACCGTCCAGCTGAGCGCGATGCCGGTCGTGTTGGCCCACTTGGGACCGGTCGTCCCGATCGCGCCCGCCAAGGAGTGAAACTCGCCGACCGGCGGACAGCCACCGTCCTGCAAGCTCCAGATAAATTTAAGCACCTTTTTCACTTCCTTGAAGTAGCCGAGCCGAAGCATCGGCCTCAGCGACTCCGCCGCCTCCCAGACCCAGACAAAAAAGCGTTCGTTCAAACCTCCCTGACAGGGCTGGTAGTACTTTCCGGCATCCATCAGCAGCTGGAGCGAACTGCTCTTGACCGCGTATAAAACATCGTTTTCTGCCGCACCGCCAGGTAAATCGAGCTTGGCGGTAGGAGCGTTGATCGTGTCAAGACAAACTTGGACCGCCTTGACTGCTTCGTCAAAAGAGGCCGTAAGCGGTGCAGTACGCATTTCGCCGGCGGCTCCAGTGTGGAATGCAAGCTCAAAAGTTGCAGATTCGCCGGGAGAAAGTTCGTGCACAAGGTGCACCATGCGTGGGGACACTCTGAGCTGCATTTCCGGTTCCGCCCAGAAGGGGTTTTCCCAGTGAAACTCCGAGTTGTAATCGCTTTCGGTGTAGGTGCGTTCGGCTTCAAACGAAACGGTGAAAGCTTTTGGAGTGAGTTTTCCGACCATGCCGAGTTCATCAAAAAACGCGTCATCGGCAAAAGTGATGTGATCATCTGATACCCAATGCGACGCGTCCCAATGGAACGGGCGATAGTGGTAGACCAGAACTTTGCTTTCAAGTGGACGGATCATGCGTGCCCAGATGTGCGCCGAGCGCGGTGAATAGTCGATGTTATGCGCCGTGCCGCGAATGTGCAGCACTCCCTCCGGATCGCAGGCGTATTCGAATTTGTAAACGATGCCCCACGCCGAAAACTCTGCTTCCACCACGGGGTAACCGCCAGCGATCCGGCGCATCCGGGTGAGCCGGAAATCCGGCACAAAGGGGGCTTTCCCGAACGCAAAGTTGACCATCAGTGTCCGCAGCTGATTCTTCTGATGCCAGATTGTGCGGTCGGTGTTGTTCCATCCCAGCGGAAGTTCCAGAGCATAGGCATTGAGTGCGCAATCGCAGAAGACCAATTTGTGCGAAAAGGGCATCTGTAACGGACAATGCACCGAAAACGGCAGTTTGCGCGGTGCGTTAATCGCCTTGTCCAGCGCAATATAATCCATCGCTGCCAATTCACGATATGTGGGAATCATGATCGGTAATCCTTATTACTTGAAATTTACTTGCTTGCATTACGGATGAGTTTTTTAGCTTCATCCGCCGTACCATTGTGGAGTTCGCAGAACATCGCCTCGCCCTCATTACAATACCACTGCATGAGAACTTCACCCGTTGCCGAGTGGAGTTTGGCTGCCGCTTCATGGAAACGTTTTACCAGTGCCGAGTCAGGATTGTTTTTTTCGAGTTCGATAAGTTTGCGCCGATCTGCCAACCCCTGCTCCAGAGCAATATACTCCGAGGTCGGAGTCACAGCATCGGGTCCGTAACTCGCGTAAGCGTAGAAGTAATCCGCAGTCAGAAGTTCCGACGGCGAAAATTTGCGGTTATTGAAGTGCCACGAACCGTAACCGGTCAGCTTCAGATGCCATGCCAGCAACCCCCACGAAAAACGCTGAATGACGGTGCTTGAGCCCGCTACGGAATAGCCCCAGAAACGCGAACCTTGTTTTTTGATCTTTTCGCCCAGCTTGACTGGATCAACAGTACCGAAATTGCGCGGATAGCAGTAGACGTCAAGCCCGTCGTTGATGCTGGGTTCAAAGCCATTGCCGTAGATGCCGACCGAGGTGGTGTAGACCGGGCATCCCGCGTCGCGCACGGCACGGTTGTAGCGGGTGGTCAAGTCAAAACTTCCGTATTCATCAAAAATATAATAGACAAACTCCGGCCACTTCATTTCTTTGCGAAGGTTCTCCACCATCGTCACCGCTTCCACCATCCCGTGAATACTTTTGTCGATCGCCGCACCGGTGTAAATCCGTTCAGTTCCGCCAACCGCGTTATTGATGGTGTTTAATTGCGGTAGAAGATAAATCGGCATCGTTCCGTTGCCACGCGGACCTTGCGCCAGATATTTTTTCATGAAGTTCTTCATCGGCCCGAGGTCGCAGGTGAATTTGCCTTCGGGTGTGCACTCGTTGTTGCTCGAAAGCAGCGGCAGTTCCAGAGCCGAAAGCGAGCTTTCGCGGACAAATGCCAGTTCCGCAGCCTCCCGGCGCCGATCGCTCGGGTCTGCGTGCCCCAAGGGATAGTAGTACAAAAAGGCGTTGAAGTCCTTATCTGGTGTGTGCGCTCCTGTGGCATTCACGGCAAAGGGGATTTCGCTTACTCCGTCCATGCCCATAACTGCGATCTTGCCGGTGAGAATTCCGGGGATGGCCTTTGCCGTACCGCGCACGACGAAATAATTTGCCGTGTTGCCGCGCATAGCGACCAGCTCCGGTAATGGCATGAAAAAACGCGGGAGATGGATGTAGCCGCCGTCTTGGCTGCGAACGTAAGTCATCAGCTGTTCGAGCGTCACAAACTCTTTGGGAACATCTTCCCCAACGGCGTTCTTGAGTTCTGCGATGGAAAGTTTGCAGTCAATCAGGTTTTGGCGCGGAGTGAGCGCAAAAGCGACTTCGTTTGTGTCGCTGACCAGCGCACCCGGGACAAGGGTCTGTTTATAGAGGTCGAAACGCTTGACCGCTTCGTCCGGGATCACGTCGTGGCAACGCAAAACCGTGCGCAATTCGCGCACTTGCACGTTGCAGTCATCCAGCGCCGGATATACAAAATCGCGGAGGCTCTCTTCACTGTTGTTTTCTGGCGTCAACACCGCCGCAGTAATGCTCCACGGAGTATGTTCACGACCGGGTGCCAAATGCAGAACGACTTTGTTATTGACAGATTGAACGCGGAACAAAGCCAGTTCAAAGTAGTTGCTGCCAATGATAATTCGCTTGTCCTCCGCACCATCCACGGAGAGAATGCTGTCGTAAAGGCGCGATTCCGAGCCGTGTAGAAAGACCGCAAGAATGTATTTGCCGTCCGGCGCGGTCATGGTCATATCCGATTTGCCGATGCCGCTCGCGGAACTCCACCAGATGGGGTCGAATTTTTTTCCAAAGCGGCACAAATAGGGGTTGTCTTTGATCGTCACTGGCGCACCGCTCCACATGGCATCGGGTGCTGTCACCGCTTGAAACCCCCGTTTGGCGCGGGTTTTATCGGTAGTGAATTGCCACGCCGCCAAACCTGGAAAATCATAGCGCTGTTCCGGGGCGCGCACCGCTTCCAGACGCACCGAATGGATGAAAAAAGGGATGTCGCGTTGAATGTCGCGCTGGATGAAACAAAAACGGTTGACCTGTTTGATGTTGAGCGGACGACGGAAATTGATGTATCGTGAAAGCGGAATGCGCAGTTCGTATTCACCGGCCGGAATCTTATTGAAAATCGCCGCTCCATCCGGATTGTCGGTGCTGTAAATATCAATCCAGAGTGGCATGTTTTCGTCCATCGGATTAAAGAGTTTCACCACCAGAAAGTTGTATTTGCTCCAATTCTGCGGTTCTTTAAAGTCGAAAACCACATTGGGCGCTGGATATGCACCATGAGCATAATCCTTTTGCGGAAAGACGATTTTCGCGCCTCGCTTGGCATCTTTGGTTAAATGGGCGCGGTTGACCGCTTCGCCCCACGGCACGTAGTGCCATTCTTCCAGTGACTGCGCCGTCAACGTGGTGAAATCGAAAAGCAGTCGGGAATCGACCACTTGCGGTTCATCAAGTGCGTTCAGATTCAAACAAAGGCACGCTATTAAACCGCCGAACAATGATAAAAGCAATCGTTTCATGGTCTAACAGTTTTACTTCGTGAGCTTATAAATTTCACTCGCGGCAATCGTATTAGTGGAGTTTCCGATGTACCACCACAAGGCAGAATTTTTATCCTGAATACGCTGCACGTGACTATCACCGAAGAGCACGTTATAATTCTTCTTGCCGTGATAGTAGGAGTTGTCCATGGTGATGACAACGTTGGCCAACTTATCAATGGTCACACTGGTACTGGTTGCCAACGGGGTCGGGGTTTGCGACGCCTTGAGCGGGCTGACCACATAGTAATAGTTGCAGTTGATTTGACCGTTGGCATCTCTGAGAGTCTGAGCACTCTGAAGCGGTTTGATGTTCCACTGACCGGATTCGCTCGGGCAAATGTACATTTTGGTATCCTGCAAATAGCCATTTTCAAAAAGTCTGCCAAGTTGCGTGTATTTTACGCCAAACTTCACCACAGCACCATAATACGCATAGTCCGTAGGACCGGAACCGGCGGGAGGAACCATATCCTTGTTGTCGCCCGCATACATGAAAACAAACGTTCCGATCTGTTTCAGGTTGGAGCGACAGTTCGACTGGCGGGCGCTTTTGCGTGCAGCAGACAGGGCGGGGAGTAGCATGGAAGCGAGGATGGCGATGATCACGATAACAACCAGTAATTCGATAAGAGTAAACAGCTTGACCTTCATTTTTAAATTTCCTTTCGGTTGCTTGAAAGTTGTTGATTTTTAAGGGATACCCCTTGCTTGGAATAGAATATACAAAAAAAAAATGTGTTGTCAAGGGCAAAAAAAAAATATTATAGATTTTTTTAAAAGTTTATATAATACAAAAAATACTTTATATAAAGTCATTGATGTTCCAAAAGATCGTTTATAACTTCCGTATAACAAGGCAGCGATGAGTCATGATTGCCGACGGGAATCTCACGACAATGGAAATTGGAACGTCCCTGAATGACATTGTTTTAGGCGTATCTTCTGCTGTAGTTTCAGATAACTTCACGGAGATTCAGTTCTCTGAGATTAGGAATTGCTATGATTCCTGCACTACTCCCTCAAAATCTTCTTTTTTGTGAAAGATTTTTCTGGAAAGAAAGCTCCAAATCGTTGGCATATAAGCACTTTCCCGTCTAATTGTAGTGCCTTTACAAGGCACTGCCGTTGAGTGGGCTCCTCACCCCAGGGGGTTAAGCATGGTGAAGTGTCTACGGCGTAATATGTTATGCCAATTCGCCGATCTGTCAGATAAAACAACCAACTAGACTGCCAATCCGCATGCGATTTCATCCGTCGAAGCAGCAACCCTACAAATTTTCCGTGCTACTATCGCCCAACTTCTTCTTTTTTGGGAAAGATTTTCAAAAAAACGATGCGCAAATTTCTGATCTTGAAGCTCTTTCTCATTTTTGAGAAACTTTTTTGAGTATTTTGATTTTTCGGTGATGGAAGAGGAAAGCTGGCTTCATGCCGGCGAGCCGCCGGCGCTCCATATCGCCTCCGACGCAATTGCGTAAAGCCGATCTTGGCACACAAGAATTTTGGACAGGGATTATGTCACGCCCTTACAGGGCTTGATGATGGTGTGATCCCTGACCCAGGGCGTTGCCCTGGGCTGGTATGTCGCGCCTTCAGGGCTAATCCCAACATGCCGATCTGTCTGATTTGTCTGATTTGTTGTCCGTGTAAAGTCCGTGTAAAGTCCGTGTAAAGTCCGTGTCCCGTCCGTGTAAAGTCCGTGTAAAGTCCGTGTAAAGTCCGTGTGGGTTGCGGGCGATCAGTCCGCGCCAAGCTTTCCGTGCTTTCCGTGGACAAAAAATAGGTTGTGGGCGTTAAGAACCTTGCTGAGTACGCTACCGGGCGAATTGCCAGTTTTGCAGGTCATCGCTCCAGGCAAATCCGATACAGGCATACTGGTCAAAAATAACTTCTTCATCTTCCGGGCCGGTGCCGTGGAAAAACAGCAACGCCTTGCCGACTGCCTCGATATTGCGCAGATCAAGTACAAAGCCTGCGGTTAACCGACCTTGTGCCCAGGGCCAATATTCCTGCCCCAAGGTAATCAATTTGCCGGTATCTCGCCAATGCAAAAGATCGTGACTGATCATCTCGCCGATTCCATTATGGGGCGAGTGCCACATCCGGTAAACTGCTCCGTCTTTCACCACACAGACATTTTCGCCACACTCGATGCTACCGCAAAACTCCCAATGCAGGAGATCGCGTGAACGCGAAAAGGAAACTCCATTCTGTTTGAAAAAACAAAACCATTCTCCGTCCGGCTTTTGAATCAGGTAAGGATCGATCATCCGTCCCATCTGCTCGGATGGCACCTCATCGCCTTTGACGTGCATCAGCTGCGGTTCGCCCCAATGCAACAGGTCGGAGGATTCTCGCAACCAGATCCGGGAGTTGGCGTTGCCGTACTTTTCACCGTTTTCACGGCAATAGGTTTGGCAGCAAAGATAAAATTTTCCTTGATGGCGGACGACGTTGCCCGGACTGGAAAAGTTCAAGGACTGATCCCGCGGCGAGAGTTTGCAAACCGGCGTGAAGTTGTGCAGGTCCCGGCTGGTAGTCATACCCAGATAAAGAAAGATTTTCCCGTCCGCTTCCGTTTCAACTTTGGTAAAGTAGAAATAAAAGGTTCCGTCATGGTAAAAGACGGCTGGATCACGATAGGCAGTATGCGCATCTCCCCGCAACAGTATTGGAGAACGAAAGTTTTCAAAATCCATTTTCGTTAACATCATGCGCCCCGCCCAATTTTTAACAACGAAAAGACACGAAAAGACTTGGCGCGGACTGATCGCCCGCAACCCACACGGACTTTACACGGACGGGACACGGACTTTACACGGACGACAGATCGGACGGATCAAGTAGATCGGTCGGATCGGTCGGATCAGTCGGAGAAAAAAGACAAGAATTGGCGGTACCTTAAAAGGGCTGTATGCCAATGACTTGGAGATTTCTTTCCAGAAAAATCTTTCTGAAAAAACAAGAAGTTTGAGGATAGTAGTACGAAAATTTTTTAAGGGGCTGCCGCTTTGACGGATGGCGGTGCGGGATGTGGGGGTGGACTGGGTGGACTGGGTGGACTGGGTGGACTGGGTGGACTGGGTGGACAGGGTGGACAGGGTGGACAGGGTGGACAGTGTGGACAGGGTGGACAGGGTGGACGGTGTGGACAGGGTGGACAGAAAACGGACACCTCCAACGCACCCTTCACCCTTCACCCTGCACCACGCACCACGCACCCTTCACCCTTCACCCTTCACCCTTCACCCTTCACCCTTCACCCTGCACCCTGCACCCTGCACCCTGCACCCTATTTCAAATAAACCATCCTCCGGTTGCCACCATTCGATATCGGGTCTCGCAGACTCCCATGGTATCGGGTTGCAGTTCCAGTTCTGGGATTGAGGTGATTTTGCCCTCGATCAACTCCTGAATACGTCGGCTGGTTTCGCGGTAGCGTTCCTTAAGTCCGCCCAGTTTGATCTGCATGACCTCGAGTCCGTCGTATTTATAGCTGCGCACCCACTGGCGCCGGAATGACTGGCAAAGACCGTCGATGGCTGCCAGTACGGCATCGGTTTTTGCTTCGCTGAGCGTTTTCAGCGCGGCCATATCGCGGTTGGCGTAGGCTTTGCAGAGTTCGAGGCGGAATTCGATTTTACACTTGAGGGCATTTGCGCAATGCCAGGCATGATCGATATGGCCGGCATTCCAGTCGGTGCTGCGATGCGGATTGAGTTCATCCATGATCTGCTTCAGAGATTCCAGGTGTTCCTCCCAGACGGTTGATTTGAAGGCGCGGTATTCATGCCAGACAATACCCATCAGAGGGTCATCCCAGAGCGCCATCGAGGCATTCAAGCGCCAGGGTGGATTCCCATGGCGCTTCCGGTTTTCCGCAGTCATGTCCGTATCCCTGACCGTAATGTTCAGGTCTGATGCAATCAGCTGACGCTTGTAGCTGGTGCCGAAGATTCCGTGGAAGAATTTTTCGATGCGGTCGTCGTCGCTCTTTTTATTGAATGCTTCATCGGCTGCCCAGGCCAATCCTGCAAAGGCGGAATCGAATTCGCAGTATCCGCCATCATCTCCCCACATGGTATAGATGATTTCGCGGACGCCTTCTTTGCGGCAGGCTTTCAGGCAGGGGCGCACAGTAGCGGTAGTGATCTCGTGATCGTACCAGAGCTTGACCCAAGTCCAGACACCGGAAGCCATGACCACGGGTTTCTTTCCAAGACCGCGATGCAATTGCAGCATCTTCCGGTAAAATTCTTCATCGCGGTGATAGTAGTCCCAGTAGACCAGCTGCGCTTCCGGGGCGATGGCCGCCTTGACCTCCTCAGGAATCTTCGTATCGAGATCGTAATAGCTCAAGTCCTTGTTGCCCAGGCGAAAATACATATCGCTCCAGATCATCGGGCGCAGCTGGAACTCGTTGCAGATTCCGCAGACCCGCTTTAGGTGGCGATTGTACAGGTCGAAAGCATTCTGCTGACCATAGAGGTCCTGAAAGCGTCCCCGCCCCAGGTCATGCGTTTCATCCATGCCAATATGAATACGGCGTGAAGACAGAGCCTCACTCCAGAAATTCAACATTTTGCGGATTAGCTTGTAGCTGTCCTCATAGTCAACCAGGATGACATTGTCGGTATCCTTGACATGGGCATATGCCGGCCAGCGCAAGATCGGCTCGAGATGCCCCAGTGCCTGAATCGAGGCAATCATCTCGATGCCGAGGGCTTGGGCGACCGCATCAATCGCCTTGATTTCATCGATGCTGTAAGCACCCCGCATATAGCCGAAATACGGTTCATCCGGCAGCTGGTAGGCGTCTTTGGTATACAGCATCATCATATTGTAGCCCAGCAAGGCAAGGCGGCGCAACCAATGCTGCGCATAGCGGACGGTCAATACCGGATTGCGGGAACAGTCAAAAAGAATTGCGTACGTTTCAAAATCCAGTACTTCTTCCGCCTCGGTGCCAGACAGAGCATAGCCAATGCCACGAGCAGCCGCAGAGAGTTTGCCATATTCGATTTCCATGCCGCCTGCCTGTTTCCGGACACAGAGCCGTTGCGGATCATCAACTGGACTGAAAACAAGCTGCATTCCATCGCCCTTGACATCTATCGGAAATTCCTTGCCGAGTTCCTTCAGCAGGGCAGCGACATTCGGGGCGACATTGGCTGGATCATAAATCAGTTTCATGGATTCCTCGTACTACTTTCGTGGTTAAAAAACAGGCATAACTCAAGCGTGAGACGTCAGTAACCTGGGTAAGTGTGGAATTCTTTTTGAACAACGAAATGCCCGAAAGGACTTGGCGCGGACTGATCGCCCGCAACCCACACGGACTTTACACAGACGGGACACGGACTTTACACGGACGGGACACGGACAGCTGATCGGTCGGATTGGTCGGATCGGTACAATGCTTTGCGCCGTAGGCGCTTAACCATGCTTAACCCCTGGGGTGAGGAACCCACCCAAAGACAGTGCCTTGTAAAGGCACCACAATCAGACGGATTAGCTTGACAAGTAATTGCGTGCCAATGACTTGTAGATTTCTTTTCCGAAAATCTTTCACAAAAAAGAAGAAATCGAGTGATAGTAGTACGAAAAACTATCACCCAGCTTTACTGACACATTACACTCAAGTTTATTTACGATACAGCATGTAAGATCAAGTTTCCAACTGGTTTTATGAGAAAACTTTTGGGAGTGCCGTCCCTCATCCTATGGAACATTCTGACAAAAACATGGAAAATGTCAAATAAAATGAGATTTTTTTGAAAATTGATTTGACAAGCATTTGAAGCTGTTGTACGGTATACACATTACCGAAATTTTTGTTTGTTTTTTGATTTGGATACGACCTTGTACATGAGCTTAAGCAATCTGGTAATTAGCATTCTTAGCGGCGTTATCGTCCTTCTGGGCGTTATCGCCTTTCGTGCTTTGCCAGAGCCTCTTAAGTTTTGTGTGAAATAACAGGCAGAAGTTAAGAAACCCGCGGCAAAGCAAGCCGCGGGTTTTTTTTTGCATAAAACTGGCGAATGGAGAACAGCATGAAAATCAAAGGAGCAGAAATGGTCATCCGCATTCTCATCGAGGAGGGTGTGGACACTGTTTTCGGTTATCCTGGCGGCGCAGTTCTGAACATCTATGATGAACTGTACAAGCACAGTGACCGGATTCACCATTACACGACCTGCCATGAACAAGGCGCGTCGCACGCAGCGGATGCGTATGCCAGGGTAACCGGAAAAGTCGGTGTAGTAATTGCGACTTCCGGACCTGGTGCGACAAACCTGGTCACCGGGATCGCGAATGCTTATCTTGACTCCTCGCCAGTGGTTGCCATCACCGGAAATGTAACTTGTGCCGCAATTGGCAAGGACAGCTTTCAGGAAGTCGATATTACCGGTATAACGATGCCGATCACCAAGCATAACTACATCGTCAAGGATGTTTCGCGGCTGGCTGATGTGCTGAGGGAGGCCTTTGAAATTGCCCGCAGCGGCCGCCCGGGGCCGGTGCTCGTGGATATTCCGAAGGACATCCAGCAAGCCGACTGTGACTATGAACCCAAGGCCATTGCAGCGCCCCAGCAAGCTTACCGCAATGGCAAAGAGGCTTTTGCGCAGGCGGTAAAGCTGATCCGGGAATGCCAGCGCCCTTGCATTTACACCGGCGGCGGCACGATTGGCTCGAATGCCACCAAAGAGCTGCTCGAATTGGCCGAGAAGATTGATTCTCCGATTGCCAGCAGTATGATGGGTTTGTCGGCGGTCAGCCATGATCATCCGCGCTTTCTGGGCATGACCGGAATGCACGGCAAATTTGCCGCCAACCAAGTAACCTCGAAAGCGGACCTGCTGATTGCCATCGGTACCCGTTTTTCGGATCGTGCCACCGGCAATAAAATTGCATTCATCAAAGACAAGAAAGTCATCCATATCGATATTGACCCATCTGAGATCGGCAAGAACATCCCGGCCTTTGTGTCCCTGATCGGAGATGTCAGATGCGTGCTGAAAAAACTACTTGCGGAATTGCCATCGACGGAACGCAAGTCCTGGCATCAGGAAGTCGAGAGCATCCGGAACTGTCCGGACAATCATCTCGAAATGGCGAAGAATACGCTGAATCCGGAAATGGTCATTCATGCGGTGAATCGTCATGCTTCGAAGGACACGGTTGTTTGCACGGATGTCGGTCAGCATCAGATGTGGACTGCGCAGTACTATCGCTTTTCCAAGCCTCGTACTTTCATTACTTCCGGCGGTTTGGGGACAATGGGGTTTGGCATGGGTGCGGCAATCGGTTCTTGTATTGCCAACGGAAAGAAGAAGACGGTGTTGTTCACCAGTGATGGCAGCTTCCACATGAACATGAATGAGATGGCCACGGCAGTGTCCAATCAGCTGCCGCTGGTGATTGTTCTGCTGAACAACAATGCGCTGGGCATGGTGCGGCAGTGGCAGTCCCTGTTCTTTGCTAAGCGCTACTCTCAAACCAGCCTGGAACGCCAAACCGATTACATCAAACTGGCGGAAGCCTTTGGTGCAAAAGGATTCCGGGTCAAAAAACTGGAAGAACTCGATAAAACAGTCAAAGCCGCTTTTGCCGCCAAAGGCCCGGTACTGATCGAAGCAATGATCGACGAAGATGAAAAAGTCCTGCCAATGATCCCACCAGACGGAACAATCAAAGACATCATCCTCAAAGCATGATCTGTCGGACAAGTCGGACTGGTCGGACAGAGCCAGCCCCCTGCACCCTGTCATTCAGCGGGAAAAGACAAAAGGCACCATCACAACCGGGACGGTTGCGCCACTTTTTAAACGCACCCTGACAAATGACAAGTGACAAATGACAAGTGACACCCTTCACCCTTCACCCTTCACCCTTCACCCTTCACCCTGCACCCTGCACCCTGCACCCTCTCAATAAGGAGCAAGCCAAATGAATCCCGATGAATTCATTCTCTCCATCCT
>JAPXLT010000088.1:0-16130 GCA_033809415.1 Lentisphaeria bacterium | reverse complement strand
GGGGCAGGGGGGGGAGTCTGTCTTCTGTCCACAATGTCCACGATGTCCACGATGTCCACGATGTCCACGATGTCCACGATGTCCACGATGTCCACGATGTCCACGATGTCCACGATGTCCACGATGTCCACGATGTCCACGATGTCCACGATGTCCACAATGTCCACAATGTCCACAATGTCCACAATGTCCACAATGTCCCTTTCGCAATGAAGACATAATGAACTCACTGAATGATTATCGCATCGCTCCTCCGGCGGACAAGATACCAGGTTTCGACCGGATTCCATGCTCGATGTTTGATCGAGAATGCATCGTTGCGCCCGCGATGGCTGTTCTTCGCAAGACCTTTGAACTCGGGTCCATTCCTGAAAACATTGTGGCGGAATTTACCGGGGAATGCAAATTCCGTCTTTTCATCAACGGACATTTTATCGATGATGGCCCTGTCGAGGCAGGCGGTGATTATGCAAAAAAGACTGCGCCTGACTGGTGGTTTTGTGATCGCCGCAATGTTTTCCCGTTCCTTCATGCTGGAAAAAATGTAATCGTTGTCGAACTTATCAACGTACCCGAAGCTCAGACCGATTATTCCACCGGTTCCGCCGGTTTTGCACTTACGCTTAGCGCCGATTCTGAAACACTGCTGACGACGGATTCAACTTGGCGTGTATCCCTTAACCCTGCTTACAACGGCGAAGCACTCTACGATGAATCCAAATCCATTGGAAATTATTATGCCGTAGATTTCGATGATTCCCTTTGGCCGTTTGCCGTAAAAAGACCCTCGCAGATTGTTCCGGAATTTTTACATCTGCCGCCACTCCGCGAACAGATCGTCCGCCCCATCCGTGCTTCGATCCCGCTCGACTCCAGCCGCAAATGGATCGATGGACTCGATAGTTTTCTTCAAGGCGGAATGCTGACGATCCGTCCCGGTGCGCCTGTGCTGATCTGTTTTGAATTTGCCGAAGAGGTTTTTGGTCACGTTGAAATCGAGGTCGAGTCTGCCGGCGGTGCGATGATCATCCTTGAATATCGCGAGGTTCCGGGCGTCTCCTGCGGGAAACAGACTTATCTTACCGCGCCAGGATGCCATACGCACCGCTTCACGCGTCTTTACCCGATGCAGTTTTTGTTTCTTACTATTGCCTGCGGACAATTTACTGCCATTCCTTTTGAACCCGTGAAAATCCGTGCGCTTCATGTTTGTTCGCGTTCGTTCCCCCTCCCTGAACCTGCACCGTTCGACTGTTCGGATTCCAAGCTCGTTGAAATCCGCAACATGATCGACCGAACGATGCATCTTTGCCAGATGCGGATGAGTCTGGATTCCCCTGTTCATCAGGAGGGGCTTGGCTGCACAGCGGATTACCGGATTCAGGCGCTGATCTCCGCTGCACTTTACGGGGAGACCCGGATTGCCTGTGCTGATCTTTATCGGACGGCTCGGTTGATCCTTCAACAAGATGGTTTCATGTTCCATACCTCCTTCTCGCTCATCTTTATTGACATGACTTACGAAAATTTCATGTTTACGGGCGATATGGACTTTCTGCGCAAGATTTTTCCTGCCGTTGAAAGCGTCTTGAAACGATTTGCTGGATACGTTGGTCGGCGCGGCCTCGTCTCTGAAGCGCCGAATTATATGTTTATCGACTGGATCAACGATGGCAAATTCACTTATCATCATCCCCCGGCAGGGCGCGGAATGGGATGTCTCACAGCCTTTTATGTCAATGCGCTCCGAAAGGCTGCCATCCTCGCAAAATATCTTGGCTTCTCAAATGATTATACTATTCGTGCGGACGCCTCTACCAGTGCGTTCAACCGGGAATTATGGGTGGATTCCTGCCAATGTTACCGCGACGGCGTCAACGGGATCAGCCGGAATGGCGTTCCGTCGTTTTGTCCGCCAGATGATGGGACGGATTCCTATTCCGTCCACACGAATGCACTCGCACTTGCCTTCGGGATCGTTCCCGGAGATAAAAAAGCCGAACTTGTGAAAAAAATCATGACCGATTCAACTCTTCTTCAACCACAGCCATATTTCCTTCATTATGTCTTCGAGGCACTTGTGCGGACAAATACTTTCAATGAATACGGATTCGCGCTGTTGAAGCGGTGGGAAACTTTGCATGCTGAACACCGGTCGAGTTTGAAGGAATGCTGGAACTGTGGCGATTATTCTCACGCCTGGGGAGGAACGCCCGCTTGGCAGATCGCACGTTCAATTTTGGGCATCGAGCCGGCCGAGCCGGGCTATCGGAAAATTCATTTTCATCCGAATTTCGGATCATTGGAATTTGCCATAGGCGAAGTTCCGACGATTCACGGCCCGATCCATGTCAGATGGAATAATGGCGAAGTGCAACTCACTCTACCAGCTGAAATTGAACGTATAGACTGAAGATCATATGATGAAACTTAAACCTAAAAAAAGCAGTCAAAGCTGATTTTTTGTCCCAATTCCTTTGCTTTCAAAATTTTGTGAAGTTCATGCCGTTCACCATGTTGGTGAACAGGGCGTTTTCATTCATTTTCATGGACATGGACAAGAATGGACATCATGGACAGAATGGACACGATGGACTTTTCGTTTGATGGACGAATGGACAGGTTTAAAGACGTGGCAAGACGTCACCTGCTGTACGTGTCCATTCTGTCCATAAAAACGTGTCCATTTGTGTCCATTCTGTCCATTGCGTCCATCGTGTCCCTGTCCATTAAAAAACGAGACGTTTTCCGATGTGATTGAGGGAATGAAAACGCCCTACATGTTGGTGAGCAGGGCGTACTATCCTTCAAAATCTTCTTTTTCGTGAAAGATTTTTTCTGGAGAGAAAGCTCCAAGTTTTTGGCATATAAGCACTTTTCCATCTGATTGTGGTGCCTTTACCAAGGCACTGCCCTTGGGTGGGTTTCCACCCCAGGCCTGAGGTTAAGCATGGTGAAGTGCCTACGGTGCAAAGCGTTATGCCGATCTTTAGTCCGTGTAAAGTCCGTGTAAAGTCCGTGTAAAGTCCGTGTAAAGTCCGTGTAAAGTCCGTGTGGGTTGTGGGCGTCAGCCAACCCAAGGCATTTATCTTTTTTTATGGAAGCCATGCATATTCAGTCATTGCCGGGAACCCTCCCTTCTGTCTTTCCCGCATTGTCATCATCACTATGTACTATAGCCATTTCCTCCAGCAATCCGGGCATCCATTGCTTGTATTCCTCGCTGTTTTTCCGGCACAGCATCGGTCGATTCAATGCCCGCAGACCCAGCGTCGCGCTGATCCAGGTGTTTGTCCATCCAGATTCAACACACCAAGGTCCCCAGGCAAAATCAGCGGGGTTGCCGAAAAAATCCCATTGTTCATAGTCGAAGCCGTGCATCCATGCGCCATCGAGGAATTTATGCTCCTCCGAGCGGCATTGGACACGGCAGAAAAACTCGGCAAGCTTGTCGGCGGCGGTACGGTAAATTTCTTCGCCGGTGGCGAAGAATGCTTCATGCAGGCCGATAAATGCAAAGTTTGCAGTATAAATCATGTCGATGACCGGGTCGCCATTCTTTTGTACCAAGGCCGCCTCGTTGCTTGCATAGTCTTCATTGGAGCGCGGCGCCGGATATTTACCCAGCTCCGGCTTGCCCATTTTTTCCTGGATGCCCCCGCAGGGCAACGCGCTCTCGAGCAGTTTTTCCGCCACTTTCCCGAGCCATTGCCGATGCTCTTCGGTATCTTCGATTTCGACAAGAAATGCCAGCGGCAAAAGCAGCCTGGCGTAATCTCCGTTCATCCCGTTTTGCCACAAGAAGTCGGGGAAGATTTCCATCGTCCTCTTTAGCGCTGATTTAGTTTTGACAAGAAAATCTTTGTGTCCAGTCAATACATAGGCCTGAAGAAACGCCGCCCACATGCTGGCATTGTAAT
The DNA here is from genome assembly GCA_033809415.1 of Lentisphaeria bacterium. Classification (GTDB taxonomy): domain Bacteria; phylum Verrucomicrobiota; class Lentisphaeria; order Oligosphaerales; family Oligosphaeraceae; genus JAQVUB01. The sequence continues at coordinate 12,210 of JAPXLT010000088.1, read as the reverse complement.
GCGGGCGGCATTCAGTATAGTCTGTTTCCTGGTAATATTTCCAGGTGCGTCCGTTGTCGAATGATCCGGGGTTACGAAGACAACTGATGCGGAAGCCTTGCGGGCCGGTTGTCCTGAGCAACGACAGCAAGTTTCTCAGGATTTTCTTCGCATAGCTGTAGTTTTCCGATAGTTCCGATGCGAAGATGCAGGCCAGCGGTGCACGACCTTCACTATAATAGGCAGGCACGAACTCATAAAAACGCAAGCCGCCGTAGGTCTGGCTTGTCGGGTCATTGTCGTACAGTTCCGGCCCGTTGAACAAATAATGCATGATCCTGTCGGTCATTTTACGGGACGGATGGCTTTTGTTCAAGGCCCAGTCAAGCGCTGTGACCATCGTCGCCTCGCCGGAACAGTCAGCACGGGTTTTCGGGCGAAGGTATTGCCTGCCGTTAGGCAAAATGGCGGAAAGATAGCCTTCAAACACGCCGATTTCACCGGCATGCTCGAAAAACATATGGTCATTGAACCATGCGATATTGCGCTCGAGGGCTTCCTGCTCTGCATTTGCAGGCAGCTTGTCGTCCCGGGTGAAGGCGGGACGGACAGTCATCTCCCAATCAACGTCAGCGATGCCATCCTTCCCTTCCAGCCAGGCAAGCAAGCGACCAATGACGATTTGCCAGTCTTCCTTGGGGGCAAAGCGCCCCTCGATGAAATTGCTCAGGGAGCTTGTAGCGACCAGAATATTGGGGTTATCCGGATGCTCGAACAAGATGGGGAAAGTTTCAGACGGAAACCCAAAAGCAAGCGTTCGATAGCCGGATACTTTGGCCAGAGACAAATGGGCTTTGACTGGACTGAGGACTGGACTGTACCAACATTGGTGCTGCATCAGAATCCTGCCGGCGGGCAGCGCCGGGGCAAAAAAATCCGAGACCGTTACAGTTCGCTCGAATTTCGCTGCCGTGGGTTCGCCCAGTTCCACACCGGCGATTTTCTCCGGGCATTCCACGATGACCCGTTGCTTGCCGGTCACGGATTTCACGAATTCGGCAGAAATGTTTTTTTGCGTGATAGTTTTCAAACGCGGGCAGTTTTTCGATGACATGACGAATTCCTCCTGATGGATTGCTTGCAAAAGTCAACGGCAATTTTGCCGGAGGTCGGCTCCCAGTGTATTGCACTCCAGTTTCCGGATAATTTTCCGGCATAGCAAGATTTGCATCAACAACGCCCGAGGCGCATGGGAAAAACACTTGACTTCAAGGTTTTGCTGCGCTGGGATTGGATGGGGCAGTCGCGGTTAATTTTTGCTTTTATTGTTGTTAAAGGCGTCCGTGTCCAACTTCATGCCCAAACGTTTATAAATACGCTCCCAGCGCTTGTTCATTGCCTCATCCTTAATAATTGGCTTCCATCCCATTTTGAGATAGGTCTTGATTGCCGGAATGCGGAAATCGTCGGTTAGAAGGCAAATCCACTTGTAACCCGCCTCGCGGAACCCTTTCATGGCCGCCAGACTGACAATTTCCGCCAAGTGCTTGCCCCGGAAATCCGGATGCACCGCCACCCAACCGAGTTCGCCTTTTTCTTCGCCGGACGGAGTACGCATCAAGTTTGTCATGGCAGTCGCCACAATACGGCCTGTGGCGATTTCCTCCACAAAATAAATACCGCCATTTATTGCCGTTTTTTTTGAGTTTTCAGCGTTTCGCGCATCCCACTGGTAGAACCCTGCGCTCTTCATCAGCGCAACATATCCTTCTTCATCGCCTTCGCGGAACTTGCGCAAGGCAAAACCTTCCGGACATTCCGGCACCTGGACCTTTTCCAGAACTGCTTCATCGGCAGACATCGAGAGCTGCGGAGTGGATGATAGGTTGCAGTGCATAAGCCAGCCGGTCAATTCCGCACGGAAGGCTTCGGGATTCTCAAATTTTTCCGGATACGCCGATTCACAGAGCGAGCGCAGAGCTTCCGCAGCTGGCGAGCCGGCGTATTTTTCCATGAGGTATTTTGCCTGGCGGAAGGTATCGACAAGCGATGGCAAGTCGCGCAGAAGTTCCTGCACTTTCGTCTGCACAGCAACTTTGGATGCGACATCTTTCATATATGGGTAAAGCTTCATGCCTTCCACCGCTGCAATCACCAGTGGCACGCCCCGGAAAGTCCATGCGCGATCAAGATCGTTCATTATATTGGCAAAATGGCTTGTCTCCTTGATATCCTGATCGTCCGGGAAAATCTTTTTGGGATCAAGGCGCATTTGCATGAAATGATCATTGCGGAAGGCTTCACGCACCGCTTTATCGCGGAAATCGGGGACATCAATCGGAATGCCGCCACTGTATTCGCTTTTAACCGCCATGATGCCGGTCAGCGTCACGTCGCAGGCTCGGTAGATGTCCCAAGGTTCCGGTGCGCCGTTCAAAAGCGAATTGGCAAAGTTGTAGAGTACATAAAAGTCGCCGCCGCCATGTCCTGCCTTGGACGCCAGTTCAGTAATCTCATCCTTGGGCTGATCGAGTGTCATTGCCGTCGAGCGTCCGCATTGACCGAGTCGCACAATCGGGTTGGCGCTGGACAAATCCACATAGGCGCGCGTTCCCCAGATTTTACGAGTGTGCGAATCGGCGGTCGATGCCCCCATCAAATTGCGGATGATGCCGCCATTGTCCATCGTAACAAACGATGGTTTCATGGCGCCCATTTCGCTGCCGGGAAGATAGCCCGGCAAGGTTTTGTCGCTGGGAGGCGCATAAACTTTCACGGGGCGGGTGCCGGTGATTTCCATTGCCGCACCCAGCGAATGGGTGCAGTAGTAGTGAAAATTGAGCCATGAACGCCATGCATGGGCGGTATTCCCCGGAATCATTGGATCGCCGTATAAATAGGAATAGCACAGGGGGCGGCATTCATGCACATAATCGAATTCCGCATAGGCAAGTTCGCCAAATACCCCGTCCTGCCAGAGCTTTTTGACGAATTGATCGGCGTAGTTTTCTGCAAGTGCGTAAACTTTGCCGCTCTTTTCCACTGCTTCGACTAATCGGACGCCTTCGGCGGGCGTGAAAAAAGCGCTCACTTCACTTAATACGTGTTTCCCGGCATTCAGCGCCTTGATGGCATCATCGGCATGGGCAAAAAAGTAGGTTGCCACAAGAACCGCATCCATGTCGCAGGCAAGAAATTCATCCTCGTTTTGCGTGATGAATGCGTCGGGGCAAATCTTGCGGAAATCATCGCACATCGTTTTGTTGAGGTCACACCCCGCAACAATTTCGATGTTGAGCGCTTTGCACTGGTCGATAAATGCGCGACCGCGCCCCAGACCCCAGATGCCCATGCGGATCGTCTTGTCAGTAGCAAAAATTTTCCCCATCGCTTTGTTCCTTTTGGCGTGCGAAAGTGTTCATTGTTCGTTTGGCGAATGGGCATAAGGTAACATATTAATTTTAGGTTTGCAAATCAATTTTCCGCGCAATATATTGCATAAAATGCTCTTTCTTTTATAGAAAAGGAAACAAATCATGAATGACATCATTTTCTATGCCGGGCAGTATACCAAGCCCGAAAAATGATTCAGTCCCTCAAAATCAATACTCTTAACTTGACGCTTTGTAACCAATGCCGACGTTACAACTCCATAAAGCCGACCTTGGCGTACTTGGCGTCTTGGCGGTTCAATGACGAGGAACCAACCGCCAAGAACGCCAAGAACGCCAAGCAATCGGAGAAACCAATAGACTAAACCGCAAATCCGCATGCCATTTCATTCGTCAGAGCAACAACCCTATATAAAATTTTCGTGTCTTTTCGTGTGGTTCGCGGTTAAAAAATCATTTTTGGATGGGGTCTACGTAGAGCCGCAAAGTCTGCATAAGTATGTGTATGCTCTTGTGCTCCAGTGAATGGGCTCGATCCAAGCGGATATTTTAAGATACCGTTTTCAATGTTAAATTTGGCAAGGAAAGTCGGTTGGAAATTCGCCCCGGACTTTGGCAACCTAACTTTTTTACTACCTTGAAAGGAGATAAGATATTATGAGTTTTTTTACAACAAGCATAAAACCATCAAGTGAAGATATACCAGGTTTGATTTTTGTTCGTGATATGTTAATCCAAAATGCATCATATATTTGCGAAGAAATTATAAAAAAATTTGACAGATATGATATTTCCCCGTATTTGTTGAATGATAAAAATGATTTGTACATAGAACAAAATCACCTGATAAATTTTTTGCGAATTGAAGAGGTTCAACCCATCAAAGAGGTAACATCATTTATTTTTTCTTTCTGTAAGGCTTCAAGTTCAACAATACTGGATACTCATTTGCAATTTCCCAATGCATATTATCGTACGTCGATAAGAGTACCTTTTCCAGAAGGGGATGAATTTAATAAGCAAATGATAGTTGTTAAATCTAAAAATATCGTAGAGGGGGAGGAGATGTCTATTTGCATAAAATATCGCACAGAAATGGAGATCATTAAAAATTTTGAAAAACTTCAAGATATCATCTCAATTTGGTTTAATGAAGGAAAAACCAAAGGTTTTAATGGTGAATTTATTGAAGCTGGCAAGACGGGATTTTCTATTCGAAAAAATAAAGTGAAATATGTTTCAATCTAAGTTATACCGGTCTTATAAGATTTCCATTTCTGGAATTATATTTGCGATTGCGTTCAGGTATGGACATTTCTGAACGCCCCTGTTCTATAATTTTTAAATAAGGGGGTGCTTGATATGGGTTCTGAAGCATACATTTGGATTACTAAATATGATGAGAGTCTTGCGAAAGCGTTAAAAACTGCACGCGAGGAAATCTTTGCTGCTGGCAAGTTTCTCGGGGCTGAAAAGCATCCCAAGTCGATTGAAGAGGCACTAAAATACAATCCTGAAGAAGGAACTGGTTCTTTATTGGACATAAGAAACGTAAGCATTACTCCGGAATTTTTATGTGTCAATTGGCTTTCATCTGATGAGTTATTAGAATTTTTCCACACAAAACACCCCAAATTTGAAGACGTCAAAGGGTGTCAGGCTTTATGGGATTCAATAGGACGCGGGGAAGCTCGCGCCATTACGCTTTTTGAAAAAGGGAAACCTGCTAAAATCTGTTTTGCCGCTTATACTATTGATTCAATTGCTGTTGGCAATAGGGGAGGTGAAAATGAAAAAAAATGTAAACTGAAGCCAAATAAACAGGAAGACGATACGCCAAAGAATGACCGCACAGATGATTTTCTTTTCTTCAAAAGATACTTTCCCGAACATATTAAAGCAGTAATAAATGGGACAGTGGGGGTGGTGCCAACTGAAGGGAAACGCTTAGCGAGAATAGCAGAAAAGTATCAGGGAGATCGTGAATTTATTTCTATAATGAAAGCTCTATGTATAGATATTTCAAAATACATTAATTCATCAACCTGCAAAGCCGCGCGAAAATGAAACGGATAGAAAACATGGACACGATGGACTTTCCGTTTGATAGATGAATGGACAGGTTCAAGGACGTCACCTGCTGCACGTGTCTATTCCGTCCATTCTTGTCCCTGTCCATTAAAAAACGAGACATTTCCCGATGTGGTTGGGAGAATGAAAACGCCCTGAATCCATTTTCTGCTTAAACTGGCGGAGAGACTGGGATTCGAACCCAGGGTACAATTGCTTGTACAACGGTTTTCGAGACCGTCCCGATCGACCACTCCGGCATCTCTCCTGCATAAAATTCATATTTTGAAAGACGTAATACTGTAGCACTTTCCCCTGAAAAAACAAGCTGGAACGAGATTTTATGGGAAATTCTTTTTGAACAACGAAAAGCCCGAAAAGACCCGAAAAAAATTCATGGAAGTGGCTTTGGTTGCGAGAATGCGTTGTATTTCCCATGAATTTTTTTCGTGTCAGTTTGTGTCTTTCGTTGTAAAAACTGTCCCTTGGCGTCATTGACGCATTACATACTATCAGCCCTTGCGGTTTGGCTTGGTGCGTTTTGCATAACGCTCCGGGCGATCCTGCTGAGCCGATTTTCCAGCGTTCGAGAACCGTGCTGGGCGTTCGCGTGGTGCGGCATCGGAGAACCGTGCTGGGCGTTCGCGCTTGCGTTCACGCGGTATGTCATCGAAGAAGCGCTTGGGGCGTTCGGAGCGTTCCGGGTAGTCTTCCCGTCTTTTGCGGGGATACTTTCCGGCGTCTTCTCCGGCTGGATTGCGATATGTTTTCTGTCGGGTAGCGGAATCTTTTTGGCGTTCCCGGTCGATATTTTCGGCGATGCGGACTGCTTGTTCGAAACCAGCGATATTATTACGTGACTTGCGCACATCCCGGTTGCGTTCGGTACGCTCTTGGACTGCAAGATTGAGCGAAGGATCGTGGCGCTGTTCACGGTTGTCATCGCGGGAGAAATTGCGCGGGCGGCTGTCACGTTTTCCCCGGCCCCATCCGCCTCGACTGCCTCCCCGTCGTCCGTCATTATCACGGAAATCTCTCCGTCCGCCTCGAGTTTTTTCATTTATCAGGCGTTCGAGGCTATCTCCGGAAAAGCCGATTCTTTCGGGTCCCTGATCGGTGCTATTGCTGAGAAAGCGGGTGAGCAGTTTGGTAAACAGCACCAGGGCATCCTGATCCTGGTCCTTCAAGATTTCCAGCACCTGGTTGTAGAGGGCGGGATCAAGATCACTGGCGAATAACTCAGCAAAGAGTTTTTGCAGACGCTGGGTATAGACTTCTTGGCGAGTTGGAATGATCCCAAGGTGCAAGTCGGCGCCGACACTGCGGCGAATAGCCTCAAGCTGCCGCAATTCCCGCGGAGTCACCAACGTGATCGCCTTGCCGGATTTGCCGGCGCGCCCGGTACGACCGATGCGGTGCACATAACCCCGGCTGTCAAAAGGCAGGTGAAAATTAAAGACGTGGGAGACATCCTCGACGTCAAGCCCGCGCGCCGCCACATCAGTAGCCACCAGCATGTCGATTTCGCCTTTTCGGAAGGCGGCCATAACCCTCGAACGTTGTGCCTGTTCCATATCGCCATGCAGGCAGTTGACATTGTAGCCGCGTCCGCCGAGCAGGATATTCAGGGCATCGGTTTCCTCCTTCGTGCGGCAGAAGATGATGGCTTTGCTGACATTGTCAGAGTCGATCAGGCGGATTGCGGCATTGACTCGCTCGTGTTCCTGGATGACAAAATACTGCTGCTCGATATCGTTGTTGGTCGCCTCGCTGATCGCCGTGGTGATATCGACTGGGTCTTGCAGGATTGTTTGAGCGAGCGCTACTACCGGTTTGGGCAGGGTCGCCGAAAACAGCATGGTCTGCCGGGGACCCGGGAATTTGGCAAAAATGGTTTTGACATCATCGAGGAAGCCCATATCGAGCATTTCGTCGGCTTCATCGACGACGATGATCGAGGGGTTGACTCGGTCGAAATGTCCGGTTTCCATCAAATCAATCAGACGTCCGGGGGTCGCCACCAGGATGTTGATGCCTTGCTGTAAAAGTTTTTCCTGCCGGGAATAGGACTGTCCGCCAGTAAAAGCAGCGGTTTTGACGCCGGCATGATGTCCCAGCTTGAACAATTCGGAGCTGACCTGTGCTGCCAGTTCGCGAGTCGGTACCAGTACCAGAAACTGCAAGCCAGGCTTGTCACGAATACGTTCCATGGCCGGCAAGCCGAAAGCCGCCGTCTTTCCGGAGCCAGTCAAGGCCTGCCCAATCAGATCACGCCCGGACATCAACACCGGAATCGCTTTTTGCTGAATTAGGGTCGGCTCGATAAAGCCGGCTTCGGCAATGCCAAGCAATAAGTCTGCGCCTAACCCAAAATCCGCAAATCCCTTTGCGGGGACACCTTCCGGAGGCGCTGAAGCGGCATCCTTGACCGATTCCGGCAAAAGATTATTGTCATGTTCGTGCACCGGGACTTCTTGATCGGTCTGTTCTTGTTTTGCTTTCATAATTCCTGATCCAAATTGCATCATGCGTGTATAAAATGTGAAAAGATTTAATATACTGCAATGAAATCAGAAACGCAACAGAAAATTGACATTTAATGACAAAAATGAAGAATGAACGATGGACAGGGACAAGGATGGACGAAATGGACGCGATGGACAAGAATGGAATGGATGATGGGCTTTTCGTACTACTATCGCCCAAAATCTTCTTTTTTGGGAAAGATTTTTCTGGAAAAAATCTCCAAGTCATTGACACGCAACTCTTTTAAGGTACCGCTAATTCCTGTCTTTTTTCTCCGACTGATCCGACCGATCTGACCGATCCGACCGATCTACTTGATCCGTCCGATCCGTCCGATCGGTCGGATCAGTCGGAGAAAACAATAGACCAGATCACAAATTCGCGTGCCATTCCATCCGTCAAAGCAGCAACCCCTATAAAAAATTTCGTGTCTTTTCGTGTGTTTCGTTGTTAAAAAATCCTTTTTGGACGTGGTCTAAATAGCCAAGCTATATAGCTCATCGAATAACTGTAATTCAAAAGCAAAAAAAGCCAGGTTGGAAAGGCAGCCAGGCATGATTTTTTTTGCCATTTTTGACTTCCCGTTTGGGGATGGTAAATTAACAGAAAATCATGAATGAATGATGAGGGAACTCGGTACTCTCATGCCTTTATGTTTTCCGAAGATGGGTTATTGTAAAGGGGAGAGCGAGAGTAAGTAAGTTAATTTCGGAGGTCTATGAAAACAGCGCAGATCATCCGCCGGTTCAGTTTTGCGGAATGGGGCGGTACGGAGACCGTTGTGTGGAATACGGCTCGCAAGCTTCCCGATTTCGGGGTGCACTGCGAGATTCTGGCAACATCAGCCTGCTCGCAGCCTGGAATGGAAGAAAAAGAAGAGGTGGCGATTCACCGCTTCCCGTATATCTATCCATGGTGGCCGATGCCGGCCTGGCGCCGTGAAATCCTTGACAAAAAGGGAGGCAACCCTTTTTCACCGCAGTTGAGGCGACATCTCCAATGCGCGGATTATGATTTGCTGCACATTCATAATTCCGGACGGCTGGCAGAATTGGTGCACAGGATCAGCAGACAACGCAAAATCCCCTATGTCATCAGCTTTCACGGGGGATTTCTGGATATCCCACCGGAAGAAACGCAAAATATGCTGGCTGTTTTGCGGGGCACGTTGCCATGGGGAGGGGCACTTGACCGCCTTTTGCGCCGCAAGTCTGACCCGGTTGCCGCTGCGGATGGGATCATCTGCGTAGGCGCCAATGAATTGCCGCATTTGCAGGGACTCTATCCAAAGAAGCCGGTTCTCTATCTTCCCAATGGGGTTGACCCGAACCGTTTCCGGCAGAAGACCCATTTTGATTGGCGCGAGCATCTGCATCTTCCGTTGGATTGCCCTTTGTTCTTATGCGTTTCCCGCATCGATTATCAGAAAAATCAGCTGCTGTTGCTGCGGATGCTGCAACGGCAGCGCGATCTTGGCAAAAAAATGCATTTGCTGCTGATTGGACCTGTGACGGTTGAATGGTATGCCGAGAAGCTCAGGGATTTTTTGCGCAGGGAAGGCTTGCAGGACTGGGCTTCCATTTTTCCTGGAATGCCGCCGGATGATGAGCGCCTGCTTGCCGCCTATCAGCAGGCCGACGTGTTTATCCTGCCGTCTTTGCATGAACCCTTTGGCATCGTTGTCCTCGAAGCATGGAGCGCAGGCCTGCCGGTGATCGCCTCCGCTGTCGGAGGGTTGCAGCACTTGATCCGGGATGGACATAATGGCCTGCTTTTCACCTCGGATGACTTGAACTCCCTTCTCGAGGCCTGTTCGCGTCTTTCTGCTCCCGGTATGCGCGAGCAGCTGATTGCCAATGCAACGGCTGAAGTGGAGGCTTCGTACACTTGGCCAGTTATCTGCCGCCTGCTGGCGGATTTTTACCAGGCCGTCCGTGATCACGCAACCTTTCCGGCAGATTGAGGTTGCCTTGCATTTGCATAGACCACGTCCAAAAAGGATTTTTCAACCACGAAAGGCACAAAAAAGTTCGTGCTTTTTCGTGCCTTTTCGTTGTTATCAGCCCAAGTTTTTCAAAAGGAGTCCTTTTATGACTCATTTAAATCGTGGGGAAGCCATTAATGATATTGCCGACCGTCAGCTGGGCAGTCCCCTGCCGGCGCGCCCCGTTTCCATCGAATATTATGGGGAAGATGTTTTCCATGCGGCGGCCATCCGTCAGTTCCTGCCTGCTGCCACAGCTGAGAAGCTGCTTTCCACCATCAATGAAGGACTGCCGCTGGATTCAGCCATTGCCGGAGACGTCGCGCATGCGATGAAAGAATGGGCCATGGCCCGCGGGGCAACCCATTTCACACACTGGTTTCAGCCATTGACCGGAGGAACCGCCGAAAAACATGACGCGTTCCTCGAAGCAACCGGTCAGGCACAGGCCATTATGACCTTCTCAGGGAAAAATTTGATTGTCGGCGAACCCGACGCATCGAGTTTTCCGTCCGGCGGGCTTCGCTGCACGTTTGAAGCCAGGGGCTACACCGCCTGGGACCCCACCAGTCCGGCGTTCATTAAAAGGCATGCCAACGGCGCAACCCTGTGCATTCCTACAGCCTTCTGTTCATATACGGGCGAAGCCCTCGATAAAAAGACGCCATTGCTGCGTTCCTTGCAGGCTCTCAACAAGGCGGTGCGGCGGATGATGAGGTTGTTCGGGCAGCCCGATGCTCATTGCAAAGTCACCATGGGAATCGAACAGGAATATTTCCTGATCGACAAGAAATTTTATCTGCAGCGTCCTGACTTGCTGCAAACCGGTCGAACGCTTTTCGGCGCGCCGCCGGCAAAACATCAGCAGCTTGAAGACCATTATTTTGGCGCCATCAAGCCCCGTATCCTGAAATTCATGACCGAGGTCGAGCAGGAACTCTGGAAGCTGGGCATTCCGGCGCGTACGCGTCACAATGAAGTCGCTCCGGCGCAATTCGAATTGGCGCCGATGTTCGAGGAGATCAACTTGGCCATTGATCACAACATGCTGATCATGGAGGTGTTGCGCCAGGTTGCCGACCGCAATGCCTTGGTCTGTCTGATGCATGAGAAGCCGTTTGCAGGGGTCAATGGTTCAGGCAAGCACAACAACTGGTCGGTTAACTATGGCAACCGCAATTTGCTGGAGCCAGGCAATGATCCTAATCAGAATGCCATTTTCCTGACGATGCTCTGCGCTGTGATCCGGGCGGTTGATCTGCATGGAGACCTGCTGCGGGCGGCCTGTGCAAGCGCCGGCAACGATCATCGCCTTGGAGCGAACGAGGCACCCCCCGCGATCATCTCCATTTTCCTCGGTGAACAGCTGACGGAAGTGATCGAACAGATCGAGTCGGGAAATTCCAGCAGCCGGAAAAAGTCCGGCAAGATGCAGATTGGCGTTGACATTCTGCCGCCCTTGCCGCGGGATGCGACGGATCGCAACCGCACCAGCCCGCTGGCTTTCACTGGCGACAAGTTTGAAGTGCGTACTCCAGGCGCCAGCCAGTCGGCATCCGGGGTCAATATCAATCTCAATACCATCGTCACGGAGTCTATTGATTATCTTTGCGACCGGCTGGAAAAAGCTCCTTCCGAGCAATTCAATGCCGCTTTGCAGGAACTCCTCCGGGAAGAGTTCCATCAGCATAAACGCATCATTTTCAATGGAGATAATTATTCCCGTGCCTGGGCTGAGGAAGCCGCACGTCGCAAATTGCCTAATCATTTGGCGACCATGGACGCCATACGGGTGCTCAAGGATGATGCCAAAAAGGCGATCTTTGCCCGCTATGGCGTCTATTCGCTCGCGGAACTGGATTCCCGCTTCGAGGTTTATCTCGAAGAGTACCACCGCAAGATCCGGATCGAGGGCGAGATCGGCCTCGAGATTGCGCGTAGTATGATTATTCCTGTGGTAGCGGACGAATACAGCCGTCTTGCCAATGCTTTAAAGCTGGCCAGCCAGGACAGTCTGACGGCAGGCGTGCGGGGCTTGCGCCGCTCCGCAGAAGAACTTGGTCACGGTCTTGATGAGCTATATGATAAATGTGATGCCCTGGCCGAAGCGCTGAAGGGAGTGCATGAGGACATCATCGCCGCCCTGGCAGACCTGCGAACCGTCGTCGATGACCTCGAATACCGCATCGACGATAGCCGCTGGCCCCTGCCAAAATATCGTGAAATGCTGTTTATTTATTGAAGGGTGCAGGGTGCAGG
>JAPXLT010000087.1:0-16198 GCA_033809415.1 Lentisphaeria bacterium | reverse complement strand
CCCCCGCACCCCGCACCCTTACTATCATGCCAATAACTGCTTATATTTTTGATCTTGATGGAACCCTGATTGATTCCGAGGGAATCTGGGCACGCTGCATATTCCTTGCGCTGGAAGCCGCCGGTGCGCAAGTCACTTTTCCGGAAATCCGGTATTTGGACTTCGGCAGAAGCTGGGAGGAGCTTTTTCTGGAGATCAAGTCCCGCTGGCCGGGCTGTTACAGCTGCCGTCAGGAGATGGAGAGCTGGATGGCTCCGGTATTCCGGGATTTGTCTGCCGGCATGGATTTAAGCATACCCGGTTCCAAGGGATTGTTGCTTCGTTTGGCGCAGCAGCAGTATCCGGTGACCATTGTATCAGGTTCGACGCGTCAGCAGGTGCAACGGGCCATACGCTGGCTGGGTGTCGAGGAATATATCCGCTTTTTTGTCTGCTGCGAAGATGTCAAAGCCGGAAAACCAGACCCGGAAGGATTTCTGAAAGGCGCCGAACTCTTGCAGACCAACCCGGAAAACTGCCTGGTTTTTGAAGACAAACATGCTGGAGTCATGGCCGCCAAAGCCGCCGGCATGCGATGCGTCCTGCTGCAACGCCCAGATGCTATCCCGCAAGAAACCCGCGGCGCAGACTTGGTATTAACTGACTTGGCAGACTTCGACCCGGATAAATATATTTTTTAACAACGAAAAAACACGAAAAGGCACAAAAATTTTGGATGCGTGATCTGCTGCAGACATTTTCTGAAGACTTGATTCTCGAACGCGGCCTGTCTCCTAATACAGTGGCGGCTTATTCCAGCGATTTGCATTTTTTTCTGGAATTCCTGGAAGGGGTTGGGATCGACCAGCTCGCTTCAGTAAAGCGGGATCATATTCTGGATTTCCTCGAACAGGAAAAGGGGAATGGTTGCGCCACTACCACGCTGGGTCGCCGGCTGGTATCCATCCGGGTCTTTTTTCGCTGGTTGGCCCGCGAGAAGGCAATAGCAGGCGATATCACGGAAGTCATGGACAGCCCCCGCTTCTGGAAGCTGATACCGGAATTCCTGTCTTTGTCCGAGGTGGAAGCCTTGCTGAATGCCTTCAAAGGGCGCTCTCCGCTGGAATTGCGCAATCGAGCATTGTTCGAGATTCTTTATGCATCGGGCTTGCGGGTATCGGAGTTAACGGGGTTGAGGCTGGACGGTGTCGATTTTCAACAGGGAGTATTGCGAGTACTCGGCAAGGGGAGCCGTGAACGCATGGTGCCCTTCGGCAAAAGTGCAGCACGCAGCCTGAAGCGTTATCTCGAGGAATCCCGCCCGCAGCTGGATCCCGACAGCCGAGCAGTGACGCTGTTCGTGTCAAAAAGCGGTCGTGCTTTGACACGGGCGCGGGTTTGGGCGCTGGTCAAGGAAGCGGCTCTCCGTGCAGGCATCAGCAAAAATCTCTATCCGCATATTTTGCGTCATTCGTTCGCCACGCATCTGCTGGCCAACGGGGCGGATTTGCGAGTAATCCAAGAAATGCTGGGACATGCCGATATTGCCACTACCCAAATCTACACGCATGCTGATACGGATCGACTGACCAGAACCCATCAGAAATTCCATCCGAGAGCCTGATGGAACGGGAGACAGAAATGTCAGAGAAACAGAATCATCGAGTAGCGCTAGTGACTGGCGGCGCCTGCCGGATCGGAGCGGCCATAGTCCGTGAATTTGCAGGCATAGGCTGGCAGGTGGTAATACACTTCAGGAATTCACGCCAGGAAGCCGAAGCGCTGTTTTCGGAGATTGGCGGGGAAGAAGAGGGGCACCTTATGGTACGCCAAGACTTGCTGGAAACCGGTGCGGTTCAATCGCTGATGGGCGTGGTTCTAAAGCGATATGGCAGGCTCGATTGCCTAGTCAACAACGCTTCCGTTTATCGGCGACAGTGCATGGCAGACCTGACCCAAGAACTCCTCGAGGACGCTTACGCCATCAATTTCATGGTTCCTTTTCAACTGATGCAGGAATTCCGGAAAGTCTTCGGGCAGGGCAGCATTGTCAATCTGCTAGATCAGCGCGTTGCCTCAGTCGATCCCGCAGCAGGCGCCTATGCCTTGGCTAAGAAAAGCCTACGGGACGCGACAGAGGCCTGCGCCCTGGAATGGGCGCCGCAAATCCGGGTCAATGCGGTCGCCCCAGGCATCGTCCTCCCACCGCCGGAATTACCTCCGGACACCAGCATGGAACGCATCTTGCAATATGTTCCGATGCGCCAGTGCAGCCCCCCGGCAGAAGTAGCCCGCGCCTGCCGTTTTCTGGCAGAAAGTCAAACTATTACCGGCCAAATCCTCTATGTCGACGGCGGACTACACCTGCACAACGGAAACCTCGGGGAAAAGAAAAGCCAACCTTGCCACTTTGGATAGGAATTATGTCGCGCCCCTTCAGGGCTTTGTTGATGCGTTGATCCCCAACCCAGGGCGTTGCCCTGGGCTGGTATATCACGCCCCTTCAGGGCTAGTATCTTGCCGTGCTTTTGACATTAAAGCGAACCGCGATACCTATGCCGACACTCCATATCGCCTCCGACGCAATTGCGTAAAGCCGACCTCGGCACACAAGAACTTCGCCAGAGCAATCCCTTCCGTCAAAGCAGCAACCCTATAAAAATTTTCCGCGCCTTTCCGTGCTTTCCGTGGACGAAAACTTATTTGATATTCGTCATATAGTAGTGAGTGATTTCCTGGTCGCGGACAAAGATGGTTGCAATCAGTGCGCAGCGGATCCACATGCCATTACGCATCTGGCGCCAATACACCGCTCTGGGATCATTGTCACAGGCCGTATCAATCTCCGTGCGCCGGGGCAGCGGATGCATGATAACCGCACGCGGGGAAAGCTTCTCGAGGTCCGCCCCGGTGAACGAATAATCTGCCAGGTTGAACTTCGGGGTTTTATCCGTGCCGGAATCCCATTCATCCTGAATTCTTGTCATGTAGATGGCATCCGCCTGTGGGATGGTGGCTTTGAAACCATTGGTCACGGCATAGGGCACGCCTGCGGCATCGAGCTGAGCCAGGATATCGCTACCGATCTGGAGTACGTCCGGGGCAGCAAAGGTGAGGAAGACTTTGGGGTACCAGGTCAACAGTTTGGCCAACGAACGGACAGTTCTTCCGCGGGCCAGGTCCCCGCAGAACACGATATGTTTTCCTTCTATGCCGCCAATGCGCTCGAAGCTTCGTTGCAGGGTATAGATATCCAGCAGTGCCTGGGTGGGGTGCTGGTCTTTCCCCGAGCCGGCATTGATAATGGGCACCGGGCGTTCCGTGTTGGAAAGCAACCAAGCCATTCTCTCGGCCAAGCCCTGTTCCGGAGACCGCATGATGACCATATCAACGTAGGAACTGAAGGTGCGCACGGTGTCTTCGCGG
Organism: Lentisphaeria bacterium; assembly: GCA_033809415.1. Lineage (GTDB taxonomy): Bacteria > Verrucomicrobiota > Lentisphaeria > Oligosphaerales > Oligosphaeraceae > JAQVUB01. The sequence continues at coordinate 12,793 of JAPXLT010000087.1, read as the reverse complement.
GATTCCCCCTTCATCTCACTGGAAGTCGAGGGATTGCGTACCTCAGCCAGGCGGATGCCGAGAATCTCACAGGCGGCACAGAAAGACAGGAAGGTACGGCTGCTGGGCTGAGTGAAATCCAGCATGGCGCGTTTATGCTTGAGCAAATCGGAGAGAAAATCCATGCCGGACTTACTTTTGGCAATGCGCCGGATACGAGTGGCCAGATCACAGAGGGCATCGAGCGACTCCCTCTCAAACTGCTGTGCAATCAAAACATGAAAAGGGCGCCCGTTGTTTTGCAAAAAATAGGGCGCCTTCTCTGTCAAACTGAGCTTTTGAAAATCTTCCCAGCTGATGTCGTAAAGGCGTTTGCTTTTTAGCATTGCTTTCTCCTGTTTCTTAAACTTTTTTAACAACAAAACTACGAAATAACGGCAAAAAAAAACCCTGCCGAGGGGCAGGGATAAGACAACTAAACAAGGGAGGCGGTAATCATCGCCTTGATCGTATGCATTCGGTTCTCAGCCTCGTCAAAGACCTTCGAGAACGGTGCCTCGAAGACCTCATCGCTGACTTCGAGGGCACCGCATTCTTTAGTCATATCCGTATTGTGGTCATGCAAAGCCGGGAGGCAGTGCAGGAAAATGACCTTGCCGGATTCGAGGTTCCCGGTTTTGCGCACCAGTTCCATGTTGATCTGATAAGGGCTGAGCAGTGCACGGCGTTGCTGGAACAGCGCCTCTTCACCCATCGAGGCCCAGACATCGGTATAAAGGACATTGGCGCCTTTGACTCCCTCGATGGGATCATGGCACACGGTCACTGTGCACTGGTTGCGCTTGGCGGCAGCTCGGGCGATGTCCAGGATGGCGGGATCGGGGGCAAGTTCTGGGGGACAGACATTCCTCATATTGATGCCGGCCTTTGCGCAACCCACCATCAGGGAATTGCAGACATTGTTGCGTCCGTCGCCAACGAATGCAAGTGTAAGCCCCTTCAGATATCCGAAATACTCCTTGCTGGTTTGCAAGTCGGCCAGAATCTGCGTTGGGTGCCATACATCGGTGAGCCCATTCCAGACCGGCACGCCGGAATAGCGTGCGAGGTCCTCGACGATGCTCTGGCTGAAACCGCGAAAGAGAATACCCTCGAACATGCGTCCGAGAACCCGGGCGCTGTCTGCAACCGATTCTTTTCTCCCAAAATGGATATCGCTTTGCCCCAGATATTCGGCACTGCCACCTTCATCACGGACAGCCACTACCGTCGCGCAACGCGTCCGAGTCGAGGATTTCTGAAAGAGCAAGCAGATATTGCGCCCCTCGAGCAGGGGGTTCCGCAAGTGTTCTCCAGCTTTCTTGCGGGCTTTGAAAGCAATGGCCAAATCCACCAGCCCCAGCATCTGCTCATCGCTAAGATCAGCCAGCTTCAACAGGCTTTTACCGGTTAATTGAAGTTCGGAAATATTCATATGTATCTTTCAAAAAGTAGGGTCATTCGGTCAACCAAATAATATAATGCAAAAAAAACTGGCAAGGAGTTAATCAGGATTCTTTTTCAAGAATTTGTGTTCCGATGCCATGGTCGGTGAAGATTTCCAGCAGCATGGCGTGACGGAGACGTCCGTCGATCAGATGGACTTTGCCGACTCCTCGAGCAATGGCTTGTGCAGCGCTCTCGAGTTTGGGCAGCATGCCGCCGGAGATGACGCCGTCCTGAGCCAGTTGCGGGATTTGATCGCAGTAGATGGTCGAGATGAGGCTTTTGGGGTCTTCGGGGTTGCGCAGGACTCCGGGCACATCGCTGAGGAATACGAGTTTGGTGGTCTTCATTTGTGCTGCGATGACGCAGGCTGCCATATCGGCGTTAATATTGAAGACCTGCCCGTTCATGTCGCAGGCCAACGGGGTGATGACCGGGATTTGCCGACGGTTGAGAATCCAATTGATCTGTTCAGTATCGACATTGACGACCGCGCCGACAAAACCAAGATCGCGTTCTTCGCCGGTTTCCCTGTCACGGGTAGTGATGCGTTCGCAGCGCAAGACATTCTTCCCGGAAACTGCGACCGCCTCGGCACCGCAGTTGTCTTGAAGGAACTGTACCAGGCCGGCATTGATCGGATTATGCAGCACACGGTCGACGACTTTGATGGTCTCGGCACAGGTGTAACGCAAGCCATTGATGAAAACCGCCTCGATATTCTGCTTCTTCAATTCGGCGGTGATGGCTTTGCCGCCGCCATGCACCAGAATTGGCTTCAGGCCCGCTGCCGCCAGAAAGGCGATATCGCGCAGGGCGCCATGCACAGTTTCAGGTTCCTCCATGGCACTGCCGCCAAACTTCACCAAAATGATTTTATCCCGAAACTTCTGAATATAAGGCAGCGCTTCAACAAGCACATCAGCTTTGGCAATCAGTTTTTCCATCATAGTCTTGTAAGTAAATTATCGGTGTTTTCAAACTAAAAAAGGACATCGTATTAAGATATTTTCTTTTAGCCTGAGTGCAAGTGCTTTTTCGTGCCTTTCGTGGTTAAAAAATTCCCCTGATCAAAAAACCCCGTTTGACTTTATGACTCTTGCTATTATCTTTTTAAGCAGTATTTCCAAAAACATAAGAGGAAAGCCAGAAACCATGATTGACATTAAAATTCTCCGTGAAAATCCCGACCTTGTCAAGCAGAATGCCGCCCGTCGCGGCTGCACTGTAGATATTGATGCACTTGCTGCACTCGACCGGCAATATCTCGATTTGATGAAAGAAGTGGAAAGTCTGCGTGCTGAACGCAACCGCCTGAGCAAGGAATGCCAGAAAAATCCCGATGCCCGGGAGACGGTCAAGCAAATGAAGGTGACCCTGGCGGAAAAAGAAACGCTGATGGAGCAGGTCAAAGCCCAGGTCGAGGAAAAACTGACTTGGCTGCCCAATTTCCTGTCCCCAGAAGTGCCGGATGGCGCCAGTGACGCCGACAATGCCGTTGTGCGCCATGTTGGTGACAAGCCCGCCTTTGACTTCGAGGCACTTGATCATCAGGCGCTTGGCGATAAACTCGGCATCATTGATACCGTTCGAGGCGCCAAAGTCGCCCAGTCCGGCTTTTATTTTTGGCGCGGTGCTGGTGCGCAGTTGACTCAGGCCATGTTCTTCTGGGGACAGCAACAGCTGGTCAAGCGCGGTTTCACCCTGTTCATGTCTCCCTGCCTGGCAAAGTCCCAGACTCTCTTTGGCACGGGATACCTGCCCTTCTTTGCGGATCAGACCTATTCGCTGGTCAACGAAGACCTGGCATTGATCGGCACCTCCGAACAGACCCTGGTCGGCTATCATGCTGATGAAACCCTCGAGGCGTCCACCCTGCCGCGATGCTATACCGCCTATACGCCCTGTTTTCGCACGGAAGCAGGAAGCTACGGCAAGGAATCCCGCGGTATTTTCCGCGTGCATCAGTTCCACAAAGTCGAGCAGATCATCTTCTGCCTGCCGGAGGATTCTCCGAAATACCATGAAGTCTGCCAGGAGAATGAGGAATATCTGTTGCAGCAGCTGGGCATTCCCTACCGGGTTGTCAATGTCTGCGTCGGCGACATGGGGGCGCCTGGCTACAAGAAGTACGACATCGAGGCCTGGTACCCGGGCTATGGAGGCTATCGGGAAGTCACCTCGAATACCAACTTGACCGAATTCCAGTCGCGCCGCCTGAATGTCCGCTACAAGGACAACGATGGCAACAGGGGCTTTGTCCATACCATCTCCGCCACTGGATTGACTGACCGCGTTGTCTGCGCCATCCTGGAAAACTTCCAGCAAGCCGATGGCAGCGTCGTCGTTCCCGAAGTCCTGCGCCCCTTAACTGGCTTCGATGTCATCAAGCCAGCCTGATCAAAACCCATCTTTTCTTTGTCAAAAAAGCCTTGCATTGTCTCCACTCCCCTACAAGGTACAGATCGCTTCACAGCAGCGTTACTCCTGCATCTGCTGCGGACGTTGCTGCCAGCGCTTCCGGGTGCTGCTCAGACCCGGTGAAATCGAACGCTTGGAAAAACTTGCCTGGGGAGACGACAAACCGTACACCGGCAAGTTTTATGAAACGTTTGCCGGCTTCCCCTATTTCAAACGCCAGCCGGATGGGCGCTGCATCTTCCAGGGCGATGATGGGCGCTGCCTCATGCACAAGCGTTTCGGCTTCGGGGAAAAGGCGCTCACTTGCCGGGGCTACCCGCTGAACTATGTGTCCACCTGGCCCGGTGAAGTATCCGTGCTGGCACGCATGGATTGCCCGGCTGTCCTGCGCAACCACGGCAGCTTGCTCTCTGAAAACCGTCGGGAGATCGAACGACTCGCCCTCGAATTGCATTTCGGCGGTGGCTTTACTGCCACGCAATTGCAAGGGCTGTGCCGCCCATCCATCGAGCTGATCTGCGATTCCCTCCGGAAGCAGCTGCAAAATCCTGCCGCTGAAATCGGTCGTCTAGTCGTCGAGCTGATGCTGCTTGTGCAGCGCCTAGAAAGGCTGGGCGCCACTTTTCTGAATGACCACAAAACACTCGAGGAAGTACTCCCCAGCATGATCGAAAAAGCTAGGAAGGACACCGCCGAGCTGTTGCGTCCCGGCCTGAGCGCATTCTCGAGGGCGATGTTCCGGCAGCTGCTCAACGCCTACTGCCTGCGCGACGAGGAAATGCTCGATACGGGAATACAGGCACGTGTCAACAAAGCCTGGCAAATCTGCAAAAACATCTTCGGGGGCGGCAATTGGCGCACTTTCGGGCAGGAACACCCAAACTTTCCGGTGAGAGAAGCAAAAATCTTCCGCAAACCCGACAAAACTCCCCCTTCCCCTGAAATTTGGGAAACCTGGCGCCGTTTCGTCTCGATCCGGCTGGAATGCTTCCAGTTTTTTGGTTTCGCATACTACCAGCAACCTTTTTTCAGCGGGCTTAAAGCATTGCTGCTGACCTACCCGGTCGCCCTTGCACACGCCAGGGTCTCCGCTGCCAGCCAGGGGCGCAAGGAACTTGCTAGCGCAGATGTCGAATATGCGGTCGCATCCGTCGATCATTGCCATGGCCGATCACCCCGGCTGAAATTCAAATTCAGCCGCCACAGTGAAAATTACTTCACTGGAGAACGTTTCCCTGCCCTGATTGCCGATCTGGGGTTACAGTAAAGAGATGGACTTTTTAACCACGAAAGGCACGAAAAATTTTCGTGCCCTTTCGTGTGTTTTCGTTGTTAAAAAAATGTTGCATTCGTTTCACCAACTTGGTCTGATCATCGCGGCGGGCGGTTCCTCCTCCCGTTTTGGTGAAGGCAACAAGCTCTTTCAAATGCTGGATGGACTTCCGGTCTTCTGCCACTGCCTGAAAAACTTTCTGGGCGGCGGCACCCCGGATGCCTGCCTGCTTGTCGCCCCGGCAAACAGCCTCGAAAAATTTCTGCTGCTGCTCGATCAGCACCTCCCCTTTCTGACAGGGCAAGTACGCATCATCCCTGGTGGAGAGACCCGCATGGCCTCCGTACTGGCAGGCTTAAACGCCCTGCCGCAAAGCTGCCACTTTGTCGCCGTTCAGGATGCCGCACGCCCCCTGAGCAGCGCCGCCCTGCTGCAACGCTGCCTGGACTCCGCACGGCAGACCGGCAGCGGAGTGGCCGCCCATCGCATGACAGATACCATCAAACAGGCCACAACCGATGGCAAAGTCCTCAAGACACTCGACCGCAATGCCCTCTGGGCCACCGAAACACCACAGGTCTTTCAACGCGAACTCTTGCTGAAAGCCTATCAGCACTGCCAGAATTCCCAAAAAAACTTCACCGATGACGCACAACTCCTCGAGGAGACCGGAATCCCTGTCCAACTCGTAGAAAACCCACAACCCAACCCTAAAATCACCTTCCCGGAAGACCTTACAGCTCTACAGCCACTTGCCTGCAGCAGATAGAGTCTGTTCAAGGCAAACGGCTCCATCCGTCAAAGCAACAATCCATAAAAAAATTTTCGTGTCTTTTCGTGTCTTTTCGTTGTTATGAAAGGGAACCCACTTTGAAAACTACAACCCTCATCATTTCAGTTGGTCTCTTTGTCCTGCAAGGAGTGATTTTCACCTTTTCGGCCCAGGAAGCCCCGCCGTCGGAAAACAAATGGCAGCCTTCTTTCAGCGCAGACGGCACCACAGTAACTGTGGATTCCTGGACTGCTGAAAACCTCTGGATGCGCAAGCGGGGCGCAGCCGCCCTGAAAAACAGTGACTTCTGGCGTTTTTTCATGCATGGGTTCCGTGATCACAAGGCCACACCCATCGCCTGGCGGCAACTCTTTGCCGACGAGAAGGACGCGGAAGCCTGGATTGATCCAACACAAACCCTGAATAACACCGTCAAAAACTCGACTTTCCCAGCGCTGCTTCTCGAGGGTCAGAAAACCCTGGTATTGCCAAAACCGGTTTTGGACATCCCGGCACTGGCTACTCTCAAAGGGCGCACTCTGCGTTTCTTCATCTGGCTCAAAGGCGAGAACTGCGGTCAGGATCGCACGCTTTGGGATGGTGCTCCATCCCTGACCCTGAGTCTGAAAGACAGCTTGAATAACCTAATCATCACCGAAAGCAGCCTGTTCAAGACCCGCGGCACTTTCCCCTGGTTCTGCTATCATCTCGAGATCGAAATCCCAACCTTGCTCAATACGACCCTCATCGAGAAGAAAGCTGAAACCGCCGAAGAGGCCGGCGGCGCACCGCTCGATCTGAATCTGATGGTGGCTATGCTCGATCCGGCGCAGGCTGCAATCCCAAGACTGCCTGACGGTGGCGGACTCTATATGACCCTTAGCAACCTTGGCGGCGGCAAGGCTTGGTTCAGCACACTCTCCTGGGAAATCGCTGACAAAGCCAATTCGCTGCCGCAAAGCGAATGGGCCGATCCGGTAACCGGCAGCCGTGCACCAAACCCCGATTATGATGAATTCCCCATGCACCTGTTCTTCGGCATCGAACCGGAAAAAAGCTGGACGTTTCTGACGGGCAACCGGGTTTATAAAGACCTGACGACCATCAACGGGCTCGAACAGTACCTGAAATTCGCTGCCAAGGACTGGTTTCACATGCAATATGGTGTCGCCAAACTGGGTTATCTCCAAGCCACCATCGCTGTTTTGAAACAAGCCAGCACCTTTGAAAGCGGCTGGCGCGAAGCGCTGTGCAAGCAGCTGCTTGCCTTGCAGAATCCGACCACTGGCCTCTGGGGCGCAGGCGGCACCGACAACCTGATGGTCACTCATGCCATCGTCACCAACTGCTTCAGCCCGAAAACGCTGCCGCGAAGTGACCGCGCCCAGGAGGAAACCCCTTGGCTGAATGTCAGCAAAAATGGACTGCCAAATATCGGTGCACTGCTCAACAGCCTGCTCGGTGCAAGGCTGAAAGACCCCGCTTCCGGTAAACTCAAAGCCTGGAACCGCTTCGCCTTCCAGCCGGAATATCTTGGCGCCGGGCAGCGTGACAAGGTCTGCGACCTAGGTGCCACGTCCGCCGCCGTGCAGATACTGGCGCAAATTGCCGCGCAGACGATTATCAGCAGCGAAAAGGAAATGGCTCTCAATGCCATCCGGGACGCCTGGGAATATAGCATGACTAACTTCGTCACCCCGAACTATCTCTGGAAACAGGACGACCTTTCCCTGTCGGTGACTTCACCCGCATTTATGATGCCGCTACTCGAAGCAACCCAATGGCTCGAACCGCGCATCAGCAAAGACCTCTCTGCCCCGGCAACCGAAGCCACCGAACTCCCCGGCAACAAGTACCGCGTCCGCTGGAATGACAAGAAAACGTCCTTCGTTTCCCTGCGCATCTATGCTGTACCGGCGGAGACCGCTCCGGAAAAACTCACTGAAAAACACCTCGTTGCCATCCTCAACCGCAGCAACCGCAGTCCCCTCACCGCCGATCCGCTCTGTGGCTTGCAGACCTTTGCCGCAACTGCACAGAGGCGCTGGGGAATCACCCCCCAGAGTGAAGGTGCCGATTACATCGCCGAAAAACTCGCCGCGATCCCGAAAGACCTGACCCTTGCCGAAGGTGGCGCGGAAATCATCTTCCCGATCCCACAAATCCTCGAAAACGAAACTCCCATCCCACTCAAATATTATCTCAGCGCAGTTACCGCATACGGCGAAATGACCCCGCCTAAACAAATCTTCGAATAAATTAACCTATTTTTAACAACGAAAAGACACGAAAAGACACGAAATTTTTTGGGCTGGTCTATTTAGGGAGACTTTTCTGAAGCCCATCCCGCAAATATGTCGAATTTGTTGTTTTGCATTAGCATCACCATTTTTTGAGATGATGCAACAAGTCCTCTATTTTGCATCTGCAGAGCATGTTCGGCATGGAGAAACCGCCGTGTTTTTTGAATAATTCCGCACGTTTTCTGATGAATCTTCCAGTTTTGTCAATCAAGGAACCCCACCATCCTGTCGAAGGTTCCATTGGCAGGCATAATATGCGGCACGCTAACCATTCATCCGGAAACAGTGACAGGAAATCCGGCACATTGTTCAGCCAGCTGGCGCACTGCACGCGCTCGACAGCAGGATGTTCCGAAAGGAACTCCCCGATAAGCTGCAGCAAACCATTTGCAAGTTCCTGTTTGTGCGCAAACGGTGAATCAGGGGCAAAATAGTTGCGGAAATGCAATGTAAGGAATATTTCAGGAGACTCACTGTAATATTCAGGGTGCGCCTCGGCAATGAATCCTGCCCTGCTGCCGCGTATTTCCGCCTGTCCTTCAATAAAACGCTTCTGTTGTTCCGGAATAACCCGTTCCTCGAAAAATCTTCTGCGCGCTTCTTTGAAGGCCAGTTGCCGCATCAGGGCAAGACGCTCATCATGTGATCCCGGAGCAGTCGTGTGCATATAATACCATTCCGTGTATTTTGCCATAGCCTCTTCCAAAGAGCATTTCTCAATGGATGCCATGCGTTCGGCATACTCCGTTTCAAACTCAAGTAGTTCCAGGAGGTCTTCCTGGTACTGCTGAAATTCCAGTATTAGATTCCACATCGATTTGTTATTCCATGAAAAGGATGAGTGCCAAAGGTGCTCATCCAAGTAATATGTTCTTGAACTGAAGCGCAGTTAATCCAACTGGAAGAAATGCTTGTCCCGGTCAAGCGGTCCGCCTGCACCTGCGTACATCGTATCAGTCGGATTTGCCATGTTTGCGCAGCGTTCGGAAGTGACATGCCCGTCCACCCAGGCGATATTGCAGATGCCTTTATGCCAATAGGCGGTCAGGCGCTTGTTTTTATCACTGCTGTCGGCGTTGGGATTGACCTCACAGACAAAATAGGGATCACTGTTCTTTGCTGTGGAATCCCCTATATAGACTTTTCTACTCGGGTTCTTAAATTTTGAAGTCATCGGATAGATATACTTGGTGAAGCTTGTATCTTTATACCTAGTAATAAAATCGCTCCAGGGATGGCTGTTTACCATGCCATAGATATTACCACACAAAGACATCTTTTTCTCAGGAGTTGAAAAAACTCCCGAAAAGCGGGTTTCGCAAGGGCAGAAAAAAGGGTCGCTGAATCTTAATTTTTCCGGCATGGGGGCGTAGCCAGTATGGCATAAAGTCATCCCCCAAGAATTTTTAATGCCGCTATTACTACTTAATCCCGGGAAATTTGTTTTTGCCAGCCAACTCATATCATACATGACCATATAGTCCTGATTGTCATCCGCATAGAGTGCCAGCCAGAGACTGCATGTCTTCAAATTGCTGACACAGGTGATTACGCGTGCCTTGTCACGTGCCTTGCCCAAAGCCGGCAGAAGCATCGAGGCCAGAATCGCAATGATGGCGATTACTACCAGCAGTTCAATCAAAGTAAAGCTTCTTGTTTTCTTTTTCATTTTGATTTGCTCCTTGTTTCCATGTTTTAGCAGTTCAATCAAAGTAAAGCTTCTTGTTTTCTTTTTCATTTTGATTTGCTCCTTGTTTCCATGTTTTAACGGATTTGCCCTCGGTTATCAAGAAAATGTAATATCGCCTCCAATGGTGTTGACTGGAGCATCCAGTCGCCATTAAATCTGCGTTATTTTGCCTTCTCCTTTAACTTGACGGCCAATGTCATAAGCTCCAGACGGCACTGTTCCATTTCATCCAGGCTTGCTTTTGATGCTTTGACTGCGATGTCATGGATTTGCTTTTCGTATCCGGATACATCCATACCCTTGCCAGAGAGCACTTTCATGTATTTTCTGCAGACTTCAGCGATCTTCCTGTCCTGAAAACCCTGATACCATGCTACCATGCGCCTCGAGGTAAGGACCTTGTCATATCCCCAGTCGATATACGTTGCCGCATAATCATACCGGTTCTTGCCGGAACGGTCCGTGTCTCTGGGATCAAAACCATCAAACCCGCTTGATGAATCAATGCTCCAAAACGGTACCAGCGGCTCGAAGCCATCCCGGAGATTCTGCCAGGACAAGCCTCTGTAAACGGCAGGCGGGGTGTGGTTGTTCAGGACAATATACGTGCAGACCTTCGATGGTATCTGATGCAAGTAGCCGACAATCTCATCGTTCCTGACATAGCTTCGCGCTGGGCACATCAGGTCAATATGCGGCCCCATGCCCAGAATCGTCGTCTTTGCCTGTTCGTTCGTCTTCCAGTCGTAGGGATTGGCAAAGACCTGGATGTTCGGATCGACGGACTTGATGATTTTTGACATCGCAATGGCATGTGCCGCGCCGGTCGTGGGGTCAGCCGGGTCTCCGCTGGGTTCATCGATCGGATAAATCCAGAACCGTTCATAGCCCATGTCATGTTTTTCCTTGAGGTGCTTGACCAGGCTCGCAAGCCAGACCTTGTATGCCTTTACCCACGCAGGATTGAGCACACCTTCCAGGGTAGCCCCCCTCATGCCTTTTTTCTGGCCACGCACAACAAATGGATACATAAGCCTGGCATCTGTCTGGATGAACATCTTGATTCTGCGCAACGGCATGCCGCACTCGACATAATGGTCGATCAGCGCATCCAAACTGCTGAAGTCGATTTTCAGGACATTCCCCTGGGGATCGATTTCAGGCATGATTGTTACCTGGCTGCCAGGTATCACATTCAGGATATTGACTTCATGGTCAATCAGGAATTTTGTTCGTTCCGGCGCCAAATGTTCTTTCTTCCCTGTAACCATATTGTTGTAGGTAAAGCTGTCCAGCTCGACTTCGTTCAGGTCCACATCCCACACGGTCAACTCGAAATCGATGGTCTCGTGCTGCTCGAAGGCGATATACGACGGCTTGAAATAGAACAGCCCCTTGTATATGCCCGGTTCGAGTCCATGTGTATCGACCTCGATGAACAACGGCATGGTTGCATGCGCGTCGCAGCGGATCAGCGTATTCAGCGGCAGCGGAATAAGCACATCGTAGTTCAGGGAGCCGCCCAGATCCTGGATCGGCACCGCCTCGCTCACCGTGATATGACGGCAGAAAAAATCGTCAAATGGCATTTTTCCGAACTCGTACAGGTATTTCATCGACAGCGTTGTCAGAAACTTGAACTGCCCCATGAACTTGTCACCCGTGAGATTGCTGAATGCCAGTGGATATACAGCCCTGCCGTTCATTGGAGCCTGCATGGTGATTTTTTTCAACGGTGTAATCGGCCCATTAGGCGCGAAACGGTTGCCCCAGACATCAGCATCATAAATGGCGGTCTTCATATTAGCCGAAGCGCTGGAAATGAGCTTCTGCTTGAAGTTCTTGAGTTGGATGCTCAGCTCCCCGAAGGAGGTCGGCTGCTCGCCCTTCTGCTGGATCAAATCAGTCAATGACGCAGCCTGTTCGGCAAGCTCCTTTGGCAGGGGCGTGTTTGCCTCGAGGAGCTTGTCTAGCTCATTTTTGAAGTAAGCGCACCTCGAACCAATGATAAAGGTGCCAAAACGGGCAGGGTCATGGAAGAAGTTCAGGGAAACGCGACTCCAGCAGGAGACGCCGCCGGCCGTGTTGCCATGGCGGATGATGTTCCCCTTGAAAGAAGAACCCTCCTTCCAGTCGATCCCGGCCAGTTCACTTTTGGGAATAAGCATGTCCACCGTAAAAAGCCGTGATTCTTTGGCTAACGACAATTCCGCCTTGCTTGTCCAGGATGGGTCCTTCATTTGGACATCATTATAGCGGATGGCTCCTTTGACATTGTCGGCGTTGATCATATACTGGAAGTATTCCGCCCGGTCCTCACTCGGCTTGATGAAGACCTCGATGGCATCGCCTTCCCACGGATTTATTCCCTTTGCGTATTCCACGCCTTCCGGCACCGGGCAGACCACCTTGATATGCAAATTATCCTCATCCGATGAAATGCTGAATCGGGCGGCGGCATCCAGAAACTTCTGCTCCGCCTTCTCGTAGGATTCATGCGCTTTCCCTTCATGGTCGAGCACATCAAACGCCTGCGACATCTCGCCCTGCTGACCCTTGCCGGTCACAAGAATATGGGGAACGTTCGCCGCGCGCAACGCCAGAAACGTAAAACTCAAAGCAACAAAGAATACTCTGCTTGTCCTCATTTTTTAGCTCCAGTTCCGGTATTTCTGAAAAAAAATCCCTTGCGCCTCATTGCCAACTGGGGAACCCAGTACACATGTAAATGTACAGGGGTTTTTGATAATGTCAAGTTGAAACAAGAAACAAAAAGTTAACAAGAAGTTAAAAAATGTAATGCGCCAGTGGGGCGTGGGGAACGGGTGCAAGTTTAAAAAGTAGCGCAACCGTCCCGGTTGTGATTATTC
>JAPXLT010000086.1:0-16205 GCA_033809415.1 Lentisphaeria bacterium | reverse complement strand
ACACGGACGGGACACGGACGGGACACGGACGGGACACGGACGGGACACGGACGGGACACGGACGGGACACGGACGGCCCCCTGCACCCCGCACCCTGCACCCTGCACCCCGCACCCTGCCCCCCCGCACCCTGCCCCCTGCACCCTTACCCCTTCATCACCACTCTGGTATCACAGATATGATCGTGAAGAGTGCGTTTCTGGTCATCAAAGACAGCAAGCAAGTACCCCATGTAGAGAAGCCATGCACTGAGGTTTTCGGCCAGGCTACGGCTGCCGCCGCGCAGAAACGACACCCGTGCGCCGTCGCTGCGGACAACTTGAATGCCCAGCGCCATTTTTCCAGGTGTAGCCCCATATCTGCTCAGGAAAAAGCCGCTGTAGACAAATTCCAGGAAGAGGGCAATAAGCACGCTTCCCAGAAAAGAAGTCACTAGCGGGATCAGTGGAGTTGCTATCGAATCACCCATCAGACCAGACAATGGCAGCCATTCCTGCTGAATTTTGCTCAGTGTGATGGCCAGTATGCGCATCGGTATCGTGATTACCATGCCGACAATGAGGTCATCCAGCAACAAGGCTCAGAAGCGCCGCCAAATCCCAGCGTAATACACCGGTGCCTCTGGGACAGCAAGCAGATCATCCGCCCCCTGTGGAAATTCCTCGGGTGGGGCAGGTTCCCCGTGCGACGCTTCCTGCAATGGCAGAAGCGGTTCGACTTCGGACGGTTTTTCCGGTGCCTCTTGAGTCGCGGGTTCGCGCAGTTCAGGGAAATTTGTAGCGGGTTGCCAGTCTGGCAGTCCTGCACGCCAGACCAGGGTTGTGGCAGGAAGACTTCCGCTGTTCAGCAAAGCTTTAAGTTCATCGCTGCTGACCGGCCCTTTCTGCTGCCGGTTTTCCGCGTAGTACCATTGGTATTCCATGTTATGACCCTAACTCGCTTGTTCTTAAAGAAGTTTCATCAACATTTATCTACCCCGCAGCAGAGAACTCAAATACTGCCCGTAGGATGTCTTCATCATGTCCTTGATGCTTTTGCGCACTTCTTCCGCCGTCATCCAGCCGCGCTCGTATGCGATTTCCTGCAGGCAGGCAATCTGCAAGCCCTGCCGCGTCTCGATCGTACGGACAAAATTGCCGGCTTCCAGAAGGCTGTCATGAGTCCCGGTATCCAGCCAGGCAAAGCCGCGCCCCAGCATCTCGACATGCAAATTGCCTTGTTCAAGATAAACATTGTTGACCGCAGTGATTTCCAGCTCACCACGAGCCGATGGCTTGACCTGCCGAGCAATCTCAACCACTTGAGAATCATAGAAATAAAGACCAGTAACCGCATAATTTGATTTGGGTTGCTTCGGCTTTTCCTCGATCGAAATGGCTTTGCCCTGCCGGTCGAATTCCACCACGCCATAGGCTTCCGGGTTATTGACAAAGTACGCGAAGACCGTCGCCCCCTGTTTACGGGCAACGGCATTTTTCAGCCGGTTGCTGAAATAGGATCCATAAAAGATATTATCGCCGAGTACCAGGGCCACCGGCTCGCCGCCGATAAACTCTTCGCCAATCAAAAAGGCCTGCGCGAGTCCCTCGGGCTTTGGCTGGACAGCATAGCTCAGGCGAACACCAAAGCTGCTTCCATCGCCAAGCAGGCGTTGGAAGGCAGATAGGTCTTCCGGGGTGGTAATCACCAGGATATCCCGTATGTCGGCGAGCATCAGCACCGAAAGGGGATAATAGATCATCGGCTTGTCATAGACAGGCAGCAACTGTTTGGAAACACCGAGAGTGATTGGATGCAGACGCGTGCCCGCGCCGCCAGCCAGTACTATACCTTTCATTCATTCACCTGCTTTCTTTAATTGAAGATGAAGAACCCGCAGCCTCACCGCTGCCAAGTCGTTCCCGCTGATATTTTCCGGCCTGCACCGCACGGCACCAGCCATTGCGCTCTTCGAGATACCATTGCACCGTCTTGCGGATGCCGCTTTCAAAGGTCTCCTGCGGCATCCAGCCCAGTTCGCGGGCGATCTTGCCGGCATCAATCGCATAGCGCAAATCGTGCCCGGGTCGGTCTTTGACAAACGTGATCTGCGATGCGTATTTCTGCCCATCGGAACGCGGCTGCAATTCATCCAGCAAAGCACAAATTTGCCGGACGACATCAATATTGCGTTTTTCGTTATGCCCGCCGATATTGTAGGTTTCGCCAGGCACTCCCCTCGAAGCCACCAGGTAGAGGGCACGGGCGTGATCCTCGACATGCAGCCAGTCCCGAATCTGCTCGCCCTTGCCGTAAACCGGCAGCGCTTTGCCGTCCAATGCATTCAGAATCATCAGCGGAATCAATTTCTCCGGGAACTGATAGGGACCATAATTATTCGAACAGTTGGTAATCAGCGTCGGCAGGCCGAATGTCCGTTTCCAGGCGCGTACCAGGTGATCACTCGAGGCCTTGCTGGCCGAATACGGCGAACTGGGGGCATAAGGAGTATCCTCCCTGAAATAATCCCCGGGCTTCTCGAGGTCTCCATAGACTTCGTCCGTTGAAATATGATGGAAGCGGAATGCCGCACGCTCCGACTCCGACAGCGATGAGCAGAATTTCCTTGCCGCTTCGAGTAGTATGTAAGTACCTACGATATTAGTCTGCACAAAACTACCCGGCCCATCAATCGAGCGGTCAACATGCGACTCCGCCGCCAGATGCATCACATGCGTCGGACAGAACTCCGCAAAAACGCGGTTGACTTCTTTCGCATCGCAGATATCGACCTTTTCAAAATGGTATCGTGGATGATCCGCAACCGGCTCGAGTGATTCCAGATTTCCGGCATAGGTCAACTTGTCCATGACACAGACCTGGTCATCGCTCGAAGCAATGATCAGCCGCACCACCGCCGACCCAATAAAACCAGCACCGCCAGTAACAAGAATACGCTTACTCATAACAACAAAACTCCGGAAAAATCAGGTTAAGAGAATTCAGTTGCATTCGTATTTATCGGGAGTTATAGTAATTTACAGATTCCACAAACACGAAAACAAAGTTAATATACCACCTGAAACTACCTATGAATACGCCTGCCCGAAGAGAAAAACTGCTGGTTCGAATATTCGCGGCAGCGGATATCGAACTTAAGGCTTGCAGAAAGGCAACTTAAGACTATTTATATAGCCCTAAATCCCAGTATTTTTCATGGGAAATACGCATCCTAACAGTCAAAGCTGCTTCCGATGATTTTTTTCGGGTCTCTTCGTGCATTTCGTTGTTCAAAAAGAATTCCACCGTTACCAGCATCACTGCTCCATTACCAATGCATGCCATCCACAGCCATCATGCCGGAAACAAAGTTTCTATTGCCTGTTTTAAAACCGCCAGATATGAATCACACCACCCATCGGACTTTTCCTTGGCCTCTTCTACACACTGCAAATACTCCTCATAGCCAGAAAACAGTCGTTCCCTGGCAGAATAAAAACTGGCCCGGTCAACCTTTTTCAGGGGAACAAATGTTCCTGGAAAACGACGTTCGGCCGTCTCCCAGTCGCCCCAGTATATCACAGGAGTTCCAGCTAAAATGCTGTCCGCGATCTTTTCCGTCACATAGCCGTTGACAAGAATGTTTTCAACTACCAAAGAAAAAGCATAATCGCTGATGGTTTGTAACTTGTCGCTGGTCAACCCCATGCGCTGGCGTTTCGGAGCATTTCCCCAACGCCGACCATATAATGCCAAGTCCCTGTCAGACGCCAGGCTCGTGTACAGACGATTCCGATCATGAAAAAAACCGCGATAATCACGCTTGTAACTGGCCACCACCACACCACGCTGCTGATCATCAAGAAAGTGTTCTGATTTTGCGGGGATTGGAGTCGATACACTCCGACCAGCGAAAGGTAAATCATAGTGGAGAATATACTCTGCATGATATCCACGGTTCCAGGTCATAACTAAATTCCAAAATGAATTCCTCAAAACGTTTGCCCCGTCATGCGAAAGAGGGGCATAAATTGGAGATTCCGCTACTATCAGAATTTTTTTCACCCGAGAGTGTACCTGTTGTAATCGCTGCCATAGAGGAACACTTAAATCCACGCAAAGCAACAAATCCGCTTCGTTGAACGGCAAATCGGCTTCTGAAAAACAAGAAAAACCAAGCTGAGAGAGCAAATCTGCTGAAAGTTTTCCAGGATAATGTAGGTTATTGCCAAAACAAGCCTGTTCTGGAACATTTCCAAACGTTTCTTCCGGCTTTGTAAAAAGTCCTGTGACAACTGCTTTTCTCATCGGCAATCCATCCCGGTTTTGCGAAGAAGAAAATCATATCCTCGCACAGCGCACATTCGAAAAAAATAGATAAGAATGGTGATTATCTGGAGCGGGCACCACCGTTCCCTAAGCAGCGAATACATCGCTGGAAACATCGCCAATAAAGCATATCCGGGACGTTCACGGATAGCCACCGCGCAGGCCCTAGTTATACTGATTCTGGTTTGTGGATCCGAAATCAGAACAAAGCTGCGCAGGCAAAAGAAAAGATAATCATGCACCAACCGGAACGGAAACTGATGTGCAATGTGCCCTTCTGATTCAGTGTGCAGACGAACTTTAACCAAAGGGAACTTGGTTTGCCTGATTCTCTTCACTTGTGGATTGACCATGAGTACAAATTCTGATCCGCAGCCATGTTTGAGTGCCAGAACAGAAGGCATGTTTTTTGCATATGCTGAGACTGACAGAACGATGCCTGATACCGAAATCATACATCGGTGGTCAAACAGAAAACGAGCAAAGGCAACGGAGTCCCATGCCTCACTCGATGCCAACGAAAATTGGCGAACGCCTATCGGACGATACTTGTTTTCCTGGTCAAAATACAGGAAGGAACCGAAGACAGCCTCGTCCTCCTTGCCAGAAAACGACAATACTTCCTCGACGCCCTCCTTCACCAACAAGTCATCATGGCACAGGATAAGCAAGTGCCCCTGTAGCTGGAGAGACGAAAGCCATTGGTAAATTTTTTCCCCGTGTTCACGTGCTGTCATATAATTTTTATGGCTGATCCAATGGACTTTATCGGAATCACATCCGGCTATCAATGCAATGTCCTGCTCCTGGATTTCTGAATAATTTATGGAAATATAGACACCTTGAAAATAGTTCAAGCAAGGTTGCACGGACTGCCATGCTTCCCGCCAATAGTCTCCACCACGATATACCTGTATGACTAGATTCAACTGCATTCAGCATTTCCTTAAAATCATTTTTACTTGAGAGCACCGAATTTTCACAGTGGTAGTTCAAGTTTTTCGTAATGCCTCTGTAGTACAGGGTTCAAGGGAATGGGGGGCGTAGTGCGTGGTGCGTTGGGAACGGGTGCAGGGGGCACAGGTTTAAAAAGTAGCGCAACCGTCCCGGTTGTGATTATTCTGACTGTCGTGGGGTGCGGGGGGGGATGTTCTTGTCCTGTCCACACTGTCCACCACGTCTGACCCGCACTACGCACTACGCACACCGCACTACAGAAGACCCGTTACAAGTTTTCTGTTAATTTAGCATCTCCCAAGGGGAAATCAAAAGAAGGAATGCCAGCCCCTGCTTGGTTTTATAGTTAAAATGTTATTCAGCACAGGAGATTCAGTTTTCTGACGACAGGCTTGACGGCCATTCACAGAATTGTAACATCCTATTTCCACATGGATCTTTTCATCCCATCGGTTCTGCTCTGGATTGCACGAGCACACATCCCGTTCATGGGAAAAATTGCCATGGGGTGGATATTGAATTTCGTCAGCACATGCTGGAACTGGGCATCATCCAGAACGACACTCTGTTTTGCGCGTACAACTTCAGCCGAGGTCTTCGATTCTGAAGACGACAGGGGATGCATGGATACATTCTTCCCGTCTGATTTCCTCGATGGCTTTATTCATTGCGGCGGCTTTGGCTTTATGAGTCAGGATAACCATCGGGACGGATGCCTGCTGCTTGCTCTCCTCTTTCTGGGTCACGCTGGCAATGCTGATCTGATTTCTACCAAGGATGCCGCTGATAATCGCCAACATGCCAGGTCGGTCCGCAACCTGCAAGCGCAAATAATAGCGAGAGACAACTTCATCGGCGGAAACCAACCCCTTATATTCGTCAAACAACGGAAACGCCGGCAACCGATTGGAACATTTTCCCAGCAGATTCAAGCCAATATCGATGACATCGGCCACCACTGCACTCGAGGTGGCCTCACGCCCGGCGCCACGTCCGTAATACAGTGTTGTGCCGACGACATCACCACGCACCCAGACCGCATTGAAGACACCATTGACATGCCCCAAAAGCGAGGTCTCCGGAATCAGCGACGGATGCACGCTCAGCTGGATCAAACCATCCTTTTCCTTAATGACCGCCAGCAGTTTGATGCGATAGCCCAGACTGGCTGCGTAATGGATGTCATTCAGGGTCACGTCGCGAATTCCCTGCACATCGACATCCGAAGCAGTGAACCATTTGCCATAGACTAGGCTGGCCAGCAGGGCCGCTTTATGGGCGGTATCCAATCCATCGACATCTATCGAAGGATTGGCTTCCGCATAACCGGCTTTCTGAGCTGCCTCGAGCACCACTTGAAAATCCGTATTATCGGCTTGCATGCATGACAGGATATAGTTGCAAGTGCCATTCAGGATGCCATAGATTTCAGTGATTCGGTTTCCGATCAGGCCTTCGCGAATGGCTTTAATGCAGGGGATGCCTCCGCCGACACTGGCTTCAAAATAAATCTCGGTGCGGTTTTCCTTGGCCAAGGCGAAGAGTTCAGCACCGTAAGTTGCCAGCAACGCCTTGTTTGCAGTCACCACCGGCTTGCCGCGTTTCAATGCCGCTACAATGAATTCACGCGCGGCAATGGTACCGCCGACGAGTTCAACGACGACATCGACTTCCGGAGAATCAATCAGGGCCATCGCATCGGTTCCAAGCACCCCGACAGGCACCGAAACGCCGCGGTCACTGGTCGTATCGAGATCAGCAATCTTACTGATCACCGGCAGAATCCCGCTGCGCTTGGCAATCAACTCCCCATTCTTCTGCACCGTTTCAACCAGCCCGGCACCTACCGTGCCAAAACCGATCAGACCAATCTTGATTTGTTTCATTCATTCCTCCAAGGCAACAGCAAAACCTTTTTAACAACGAAAATTTTCGTGCTTTTCGTGGTTATAAAACTTCGGCATGCCGGTTTTGATTCGAAAGGACGACCACTTTGGGCTGGTAAGCTGACGCCTCGACAGGCGCCATCAGAGCAAAAGCCATCACCGTCACCAAGTCCCCCGGCATGCCCAGCCGGGCGGCAGCACCATTCAGGCAAAACTCGAAGCTGCCACGCGCCGCCGGAATCGCGTAGGTCTCGAGGCGCAGCCCGTTGCTCTGATTGACCACCAGAATTTTTTCATACGGCAGGATGCCAGCCAGATCGAGCAAATCCAGATCGATGGAGAGGCTGCCTTCGTAGTTCAACTCGCAGGCGGTCAGCTCTGCACGGTGCAACTTGCATTTCAGAATTTGGACCTGCATGAGTATCTCGCTTACTTTTCAGGTTTCTGAGCTTTTGCGCCAATACGCAGGCGCAAGGCGTTGAGTTTGATAAAGCCAGTTGCATCGGCCTGATTGTAGACATCGTCCGCTTCGAAAGTGACCACTTCCGGATCATACAGGGTGTACGGAGAACGCCTTCCGACGATGAAGCAGTTGCCCTTGTAGAGTTTGCAACGCACTTCCCCGGTGACATTCTTCTGGCTTTCCGTAATCGCCGCCTGCAAGAATTTCCGTTCCGGTGCAAACCAGTAGCCGTTGTAGACCATGTTCGAGTACTGCGGCACAAGCTGATCGCGCACGCTCATCACTTCACGATCCATGCAGATGGATTCGATGGCACGGTGAGCATTGAAGAGGATGGTGCCGCCGGGTGTTTCGTAGATTCCGCGATCCTTCATGCCGGTATAGCGGGTTTCGACAATATCGATCCGACCGATGGCATGCTTACCGCCAAGGCGGTTGAGTTCGCGCATCAAAGCGGCCGGACTGAGAGCCTTCCCATTCACCGAAACCGGAATCCCTTTCTCGAAGCCAACCGTTATATATTCGGCCTGATCCGGAGCCTTTTCAACTGGCACCGTCAACACATGCGTTTCCGGGGGGGCTTCCTGCCAGGGGTCTTCCAGCACGCCACCCTCGAAACTGATATGCAGCAGATTGCGATCCATCGAATAGGGCTTCGCAGCGGAAACCGTAATCGGAATGTTGCGTTCGCGGGCGTAATTGATCAAATCGGTTCTGGACTTGAAAGTCCAGTCCGGGCTGCGCCATGGCGCGATAATTTTGATATCCGGGTTCAATGCGTAGGCGGTCAGCTCGAAGCGCACCTGGTCATTGCCTTTGCCGGTAGCGCCATGGCAGATATATTCAGCGTTCTCTTCCTTGGCGATTTCCACCAGGCGTTTGGCAATCAGCGGACGGGCGATCGAAGTGCCCAGAAGATACATGTTTTCATAGATGGCGTTGGCCTGGAACATCGGGAAAATGAAATCCCGGGCAAATTCTTCGTTCAAATCCTCGATGTAGGACTTGACCGCGCCCGTCGCATACGCTTTCTCATGCAAACCGTCCAGCTCTTCCTGCTGGCCGACGTCAGCGCAGAAAGTCACCACTTCAGCCTGATACTTCTCCTGAAGCCAAGCCAAGATGCAGGACGTATCCAAACCACCGGAATAAGCCAGAACTACTTTCATCTTTTCACCTCATTTTATTGAATCATACCCCAAAAAAAAGCGGAAATCAAAGTCAAAGCTTATAATATACCCCTTGAAACCGGCGCGTTATCCCGCCCTTCAAAAATCGGAAGCCGTTGCCGAACTTTTGAACAACTAAAGACACTAATGGCCCCGAAAAAATTTCATGGGAAATACAACGCATTCTAGCAGTCAAAGCCGCTTCCCATGAAATTTTTTCGGGTCTTTTCGTGCGTTTCGTTGTTAAAAAAAAATGCCAAAGAGTCTGCATGCATTAGCCGTGGTCAGGCGTGCCAGCTGTTCGGTTTCCATCTGCAACTCCTGGGCGACGCGTTCAGCAATCGCCGGCAGAT
The DNA here is from genome assembly GCA_033809415.1 of Lentisphaeria bacterium. Taxonomy (GTDB): domain Bacteria; phylum Verrucomicrobiota; class Lentisphaeria; order Oligosphaerales; family Oligosphaeraceae; genus JAQVUB01. Next base: position 7,069 of record JAPXLT010000086.1, on the reverse strand, counting down.
AAGCCGGCGTGTTTGTTTTTCCGCGGTATGGAACTGGCGCCAAATACGGCGAATCGGTTTCCAGCAGCAGGCGGTCGCGGGGCACGGCTGCGAGCGCAGTACGGATATTGTCAGCTTTTTTGAATGTCACCATGCCGTTAAAGGAAAAAAAAGCTCCCAGCGCCAGCCACTGTTCGGCCTCTGTGACCGTACCGGTAAAACTGTGCACAACAAATGGGAGTTCCCGAGGAAAATAATCCTGCACTAGTTTGAAACATTGTGCAAATGCTTCGCGACAGTGAACGACAACCGGCTTGCGCAATTCTGCCGCCAATTCCAAGAACGTGGCAAAAACGCGTTCCTGCTCGAGGCGGGGACTGAAATCATAATAGAAATCCAGCCCGATTTCACCAACTGCAACCACTCCCGGACGAGAAAGCCAATCCCGAAAACAAATTAGTTCCTCTGGAGAAAAACTCTCGGCTGAATGCGGATGAACGCCCACTGCCGCATAAATACCGGCACCCGGGTCCGCCAGGGAACTGACATAATCGCCATCTTCATGAGATGTGCCTGCCACCAGAAAACGTCCAACACCCTGCGAACGAGCCTCGGCAAAAAAGGGCGCAGGAGCAATCTCTTCCGATAAATGCAAATGGGTATCAAATAATAGCATGGTAAATTTTATTGGAAAATGAAAATGAAAAGTGAAATATATTGGTTCAGAGTGGACTTTGCAAGGGAACAGTTGTCTTTTAATCAGCAAGCAATCAAAAAAAATGTAATGCCTCTGTAGTACAAGGTTTAGGGGAATGGGGTGCGTAGTGCGGGGTGCGTAGTGCGTAGTGCGTTGGGAACGGATGCAGGGGGTGCAGATTTAAAAAAGTAGCGCAACCGTCCCGGTTGTGATTATTCTGACTGTCGTGGGGTGCGGGGGGGATGTCCTTGCCCTGTCCACACTGTCCACCACGTCTGACCCGCACCACGCACCACGCACCACGCACTACAGAAGACACATTACAAAAAAAATCAGGAATACTGGATTCTGCTTGCACGAAGTATGAATCAGGGTATATATTTGCTTTCGTTTAGCAAGTCATTGCTATGGAAATTTTGTTGCGGCCGATTAAATATCGAGGAGGCATTTGTCATGAAACGCTATCTTCTTACCGTCACTCTTGAAGACATGCCCTATGATTGCTGGCGCAAGATCATTGTCCCCAGTGAGCTTCCCCTTGATGCCCTGCATCTGATTCTGCAGCGTGTCATGGGATGGAGGAATGCCCATATGTATCAATTCCAGTTCGCCAAAAAACGCTACTCCCCGGCAAGCGATTATGATGATGATTCCGATTGCGAGGGTGTAACCGAAACCACACTTGGCGAGGCGCTTGGCAGAAAGACATCTTTCACCTATGAATACGATCTGGGGGATTCCTGGATGCATACCATCCATGTGCAAAATGTCAAGGATGATTTCGAACCCGGCAAAATATTCTATTGCGTCGATGGCAAAGGCAACTGCCCACCCGAAGACTGCGGGGGCACCTGGGGGTTCCAGGAAATGCTCGAAACGCTCAGTGACCCGGAGCATGAAGAGTTCGCTGAAATGCGCGAATGGGCCGACATGGAAGATGAAGAAGATGTCGCCAGCCGCTGGCCTGGCAAATTCCCACTGGCAGCCATCAATAAATGGCTCGCCAAACTGAAACAACCATAACCCTAACAAAATTTTCGGGTCTTTTCGTTGTTAAAAAAATGTTGTCTACCGCTCCGGTTGGAACTCCTGCCGGACTTCCTGCCGGAAGGCTTCATCACTGAACCAGGCACAAGCAATCTCCGCCATGGCCACCGCCGCTGAAAGCATGTTTTGACGAGCCAAGTCCGTACCCGAGGCAGCACAAAATGCTTTGGAATGACCAGGAATTTCGGTCGGCGAAATCGAGAAATACGGGTGAATTCCAGGGCAGACCTGGGAAAAGTCGCCGAAGTCGCTCGATCCTCGCCCGGGTCCGGCAGGCGTCAACTTGACTCCCTGCGCCTGCATCGCTTCCGCGTAGCGGCGGTTCATGGCGACATTGGGCTTGCGAGCCTTGTAAGGCAGATTGTTCGGGGTGACCTTGAATGTGCAACCAGTCATTTTGGCTGCGCCTTCCACCATGGCGACAAAGCGCTCATTCATCTGTTCAAGCTGGTCATTCTCCGGTGAACGCAGATAAAACCAGCAGCGTGTATAATCCGGGATAACATTGGGGCGCACGCCGCCATCCTGAATAATGCCATGAACCCTGGCCGATTCCGGCAACTGCTGGCGCCAGCAGGAAACACTATTATATAGCAGAATCACCGCATCCAAGGCATTGATCCCCTGCTCCGGCATGCCGCCCGCATGTGCCGCCTTTCCAAAAAACTCGATGGTCAGGCGGTTGACTGCTGTTGACCCCGTATCGATACTCGTGCGCCAGCTCGGATGCACCATCATCACCGCGCCAACTCCATCCAGGCATTTCTCGCGCAGCATAACAACCTTGCCGCCCATGCTTTCTTCGCCCGGAGTGCCCAGCACGACAATCCGTCCGGGACGATTCGAGCGTTGCAGCATTTTCTGCACCATCCAGGCAGCGGCCATTGCCGCTGTGCAGATCAGGTTGTGCCCGCAGGCATGACCGATCTCCGGCAAGGCATCATATTCAGAGGCGATGGCAAAGACTTCACCGCCCTGCCCCCATTCCGCCCGGTAGGCTGTATCCAAACCGGCATAGGGCGTCTCCACCTGAAAACCAAACTCCTCGAGCAATTCCACCTGACGTTTGCATGCGTAATGTTCCTGGAACCCGAGCTCGGGATTTTCCCAGATATCCTGGCTGAAGCGGGAAAAACGCTCCTCCTGACCCGAAAGCAACTGACGAAGAGCTTCAACTCGCTGAACGACTTTCTGCATCTCAAAAACTCCTGACTTGAAATTGACCCCATCCAAAAAGGATTTTTTAACTACGAACCACACAAAAAAACTTGGCGTGGACTCCGCCCAAAACCTATTTTTTGTCCACGGAAAGCACGGAAAACTCGGAAAATTTGTAGGGTTGCTGCTTCGACGGATGAGATTGCACGCGAATTTGTGATCTGACCTATTGGTTTCTCCGACTGATCCGACCGATTTGTTGTCCGTGTAAAGTCCGTGTAAAGTCCGTGTAAAGTCCGTGTGGGTTGCGGGCGATCAGTCCGCGCCAAGCTTTTTCGTGCCTTTCGTGGTTAAAAACCTTTTTGGACGCCCTTGAAATAAAGAATCCTGAAAAGAAAAATAAACTATACCCTGCAAAAAAACTTTTTCAACCCCGAAAAATCCCCCCGCACCCCGCGCCCCGCGCCCCGCGCCCCGCACCCCGCACCCCGCACCCCGCACCCCGCGCCCCGCACCCCGCACCCCGCACCCTTACAGCGCAAACGCTATTTGTTCGCCGGCCATCATCTTTTTCTCGACGATGGTTTTGCTGTGTTTTGTCTGTAGCCTGAGGATTGTTGCGCGGCTCGCAGTGACCGTAAATGACGTTTTTCGATTGCGCTGGAATTTGCCGCTGATCATGAAACCTCCTGGTGCATGCAGATTCTTGAAACTGGCCTTTTCCCAGGAGTCCGGGATGCCGTAGAATGCCTTCAGGGTGCCATTTTGCTCGAAGAGGAAGAGTTCCTGGATTGCGTTGACTGCGCCCATGTAGCCATCCATCTGCATGATTTCACCACGAAAACTGGCAAAGAGGCTCGGTCCCGGGAATGCGGCATCATGAAGCGAGGTGCCGTAGGGGGTGGTGAAACAAGCCTTCCAGTAGTGCAGCAGAAACACAGCCATATCGCCTTGACCAAGGCGCGTTCTGATTTTGGAAGCCCATGGCACGCACCAGCCTGTCCACTGCCCCATGCCGAGAACGGTCCATTGCGTGATGGTGTCCTGCACGATTTGCTGCCAGCGTGCACTTTCCGGATCAATGGTAGAAAACGGCTCGAGCGCAGCCAGGTGCGAGTGATGCCGATGGCTTTCATCCAGTATTTTGCCTTCCCACAAGGCAATGACGGAGTTCTGCCCGTCTTTTCCAAGTGAAGCCAATGGCAGGTGATCGACGATTTCCAGTGCAAAGGGGTCTGCTTTACAGCCAAGCCAGTTTGCGGCGGAAATCAGGTTGCGGGCCAAGCGATGTATGGCGGCAAGCTGAAAACTCGCATTTCTGCCCCAGGCATTCATTCCAGAACCGCCGTATTCCGGAGAAACACCCACCGGCAGTGCAAGCATGCCCTCGGCATCGCGTTCCATGATCGCTTCAAATCCACGCAACACCCCCTGCATGAAATCCAGGACTTCCTTACGCAAAAAATCCACATCGCCGGAATAATCGCAGTAATCATACATCATCATCGCCACCCAGGCCGAACAAGCATGATCGATGCAACCCGTCCAGAAATTCCCCATGCAGACACAGCGGTCATCCACTGCATGCGGCAGCATGTAAGCATTCTTGACACCGGCAAATGTTTCGGCATTGCGTCGCAAAACCGGGCGCCAGGAAAGGATCATGTCAAACAGCCGTTTCAGATGCGCATACTTCCCGGCTTTGAAACCCGGCGAATAGCACAGCTGGACATTGATATTGAAGTGATAATCGCCCGACCAAGGCGGGAAACGGTCGTCCTCGATCCAGGGTCCCTGCAAGCCTGCCGGCACACCCGCCGGATTCGTCATGCAGCCATATTTATACATCCCATCGAGGTATAAGTGCCTGATCGCATCATCCGGGCAATCAATGACCGGAACATCCTTCCAGTACTCGATCCACCAACGCCCTGACTTTGTCCACGCCTCGGAAAAAGATATTTGCAGCCCCTGACGGACTTGCGCCGTGTTTGCACAGCCCCTGGCAAACCCGGCTAGCAAGCGGTTGCCACATCGCAGGAAACCAAGGGAATAAGATGCATCCGACGGCATGGGCTGCACAAATGCGGAAAAACCGCCATCTCCACTTTCGATTGGCGCAGGGTAATCGCGACCGGCCAGCGTATCAGAAGGCTTTGCCAAACCCCGCAGTTCTGCAGCACGTAGCTTTGTGAGTTCCCAAGCGGACACCAGCTTTACGGAGATTCCCGCATCAAGTCCCCGGCAAAGCAGAAAGTCCGTGCCAACACTGACTCGGAATTCCAGGCTTTTTTCAGCGCCTGTCTGCCAATAAATGACTTTGGTCGTTCCGCTCTGTAAAGCCTGTTCATATCGCAAAAGGCGGCTCTTGGCCGGAAGTTTCATCACGATTCGCCCCAGCGGAATCAAGGTCGGACGAGCTACAGAACCGCTTTTTTCAGCGGCAAACATTTGCTTGACACCCTCCTCGTCTCCATTCAGGAGCAATTCCTTCAACTCCTTGAAATTCTGCTTTTCAGACCAGACGACCCCGCCGCGGTGATCCCATAGGGATGCGCAACCAAACGTAATATTCAAAACATTTTTACCGCCCCATAGCAAAATCCCGAGATTGCCATTGCCCAGCATGGCACCGCTTTGGATACTGGGCAAAGGAAACTCCCTGCTGATATGATGGCAGGATGATGTGATTTGTTCACGCATGACGGGTTACTCCATAGTTGTTGTTGCCAGGAAAAATCAATGTTAGCAAAGACAGGGCGTTTTCATTCTCCCAATCACATCGAGAATTGTCTCGTTAATTTTTATATTTAAAGATTATATTTAATGGACAGGGACACGATGGACACAATGGACGTCATGGACACAGATGGACACGTCTTTATGGACAAAATGGACACGTACAGCAGGTGACGTCTTTGAAAATGAATGAAAAAGCCCTGTTAGCAAAGATATATTCCTTTGGATAGATTGCAAACTTACGATTTATTTTTCTTCTGACCTTGCTTTAACCAAATGCTAACATTCTCCCTTGATATTAATTGGCGTAACAAAAAATATCCGGTTTTCTGCCGGATATGAACGCAAAACAAAAAAAAGGAGAAAACGAAATGTTGAAAAAGTTGATTGCTACAACCCTGATGTGTGCTGCTGGTGCGTCACTAATGGCGCAGACAGTGATCAATGGAGCCGGGGCTAGCTTCCCGGCACCGGTTTACCAGAGCTGGACTTACACCTACAGCCAAACCGGCCCCAACAAGGTCAATTACCAGAGCGTGGGTTCAGGCGCAGGTCTCAACCAGATCAAAGCCGGTACTGTCCATTTCGCCGGTACCGATAACCCCCTGAAGCTGGAAGAGCAGGAGGAAACTGGCTTGCATCAATTCCCGATGCTGCTTGGCGGTGTCGTCGTCATCGTCAATCTGCCTGGCGTCAAAACCAATGAACTGAAACTGACCCGCGAAGCGCTCAGCGAAATCTATCTGGGCAAGATCACCACATGGAATGACCCAAAGATCACTAAGGTCAATCCGGGACTGAAACTGCCGAAAACTAAAATCACCGTTGTGCGGCGTGCAGACTCGAGCGGAACCAGCTTCATCTTCACCAACTACCTGAGCAAAATTTCCAAGGAATGGGAAAGCAAGGTCGGAGCCGGCGCCTCAGTCAACTGGCCAGTTGGCATTGGCGGGCAAAAGAACCCGGGCATTTGCAATAACGTCGCCAAAATCATCGGCAGCATTGGCTACACGGAATACACCTATGCGGTGGAAGCGAACCTGAGTTGCGCCGCCATCGAAAACCAGACCGGCAAGTTCATCACCGCTGATGTCGAATCCTTCAGCGCCAGCGCCGCCAATGCGGACTGGAAAAACGCCCCCGGCTTCTACATGGTTTTGACCGATCAGCCCGGCGACAAGTCCTGGCCAATCACTGGCGTGACCTACATCTTGTTCCGCAAGGACGCCGATCCAGCCTTGCGTCAGGACATGATCAAATACTTCAACTGGTGCTTCACCACCGGCGCCACCGCCGCACAGAAGCTCAACTACGTGCCCATGCCGCAAAATGTCGTCGACATGATCAGAGCTCAAGTCTTCAAATAATACCTAGCAGAACATCATAAAAACAGCAGCGCCGATCCGACAATCGTCTGATCGGCGCTGCATTTTTTTCTGGCAGGACATG
>JAPXLT010000085.1:0-16238 GCA_033809415.1 Lentisphaeria bacterium | reverse complement strand
AATCGGAGGAAACAACAAAACAGGCCGAAATTTCGCTTGCAAGCTCAGTCGTCAAAACAACATCCCTATAAGTTTTCCGCGCTTTCCGTGCTTTCCGTGGACAAAAAATCTTAAAGTAACGAGTATTGCCCTCCCCCTGCACCCTGTACCCTGTACCCTGCACCCTGCACCCTGCACCCTGCACCCTATCCGTCAAAGTAGCATCCCTATAAATTTTTTGCCGTCTTTGTTTTTTACAATGTAAAATATTACAATAGAAAATGAATAAATAATTAGAAAATGATTAAAAAGCATTAAAAAAGCAACAATGCATTTGCAAACCAAATTAAGGGAATTATACTTCTCATGGTTACGATTTTTGGCGTACTTCTCAGGGTGGTTGTACAGCAGGGGAAGTATTTTACAATGTAAAATAAGGAAAAAATCGGCATGTCGGATTGCAAACGGATACGGAAGGAGAAATTAGCTGAGAGCTGCACCAAGGTGTTTCAAGCTGCCGGGGTGCCTAAAGTGCAAGCGGGTATTGTTTCCGACGCTTTGATCACCACGGATATGCGTGGCATCCATTCCCACGGTGTCATTCGTGCTGCCAGGTATATAGACTGTATTATGGCAGGTGGTATCATCCCTACGGCAACTCCTGTTGTCTTGACTGAGACTCCGGCCACTGCTCAGGTATCTGCCGCGGGCGGCTTAGGGATTGCCGCTGCATCCTATGCCACGAATCTTGTGATAGAGAAAGCCAGGAAATGTGGCATTACAGTAGTAACGGTCAATCACAGCGACCATTATGGTGCGGCAGGAATTTATTCTCTCCAGTGCGCGGATGCAGGACTCGTTGGCTTTTCCATGAGCAACACCTGTCCGCTTGTCGCGCCCACAGGAGGTGCCAAGGCGACGATTGGAAACAATCCTTTCAGTTATGCGGCACCTGGCAGGAAATATCGTGCCATTCTTTTTGACATTTGCATGAGCATGGTTGCCAGCGGGAAGATGATTATCGCGGCTGCTGAGGGAAAGAAAATCCCCTACGGGTGGATATTGGATTCTCAGGGTAATCCCACAGATGACCCAAATGAGATATATCGTGATGCAATTATGCTTCCCTTTGCGGAACATAAGGGATATGGCTTTGCCATGATGGTGGAAATGCTGACCGGCTGCTTGGGTCATGCCGGCATCACCGAAGATGTACATTCCTGGAATACTGTTCCGGGGCGTGATGCGGACACGGGACACTGCTTTATAGCCATTGACCCTGCCGCCTTGGGGGGAATAAATGAATTCCGCTCACGCGTTGATTTGCTTATTGATCGCATGCGCGCCACTCCTGTGATAAAAGGTGTGAAGAAAGTCTTTTATCCTGGTGAGATCGAGTTTGACAAAGAGGCGGATGCCTTGGCTAACGGAGTTCCCGTTCCAGAGTCTTCGCTAGCTGAATTGCGTCGCGGAGCTAAGCTGGTCGGCGTCGAGTTGGATTTCTGACTTTGATGAAGAGGAGAAGTGAAAATGCTTGACAATGTGCTAGACAATTCATAACGATTTTTTATCCGTACCAAGAAAATTTCCATTGATAAGCTTCCCAACAAAAAAGAAAGGAACGAAAAGATGCTGAAAACAAAATGTAAAGAGTTCACCCTGATTGAGTTGCTCGTCGTCATCGCGATCATCGCCGTTCTGGCGTCGATGTTGCTTCCGGCTCTTTCCAAGGCTCGGGAAAAAGCTCGTGCCATTTCTTGCGTCAGCAATCTCAGGCAGCTTTCTCTTGCCGGCACGATGTATGTGAATGATCATGACGGCATTTTCCAGACCTGTAACAGCTCCGGCGCCAAGCGGCAACATTACTTTTGGGCTCTCGGATCGGAAGGTTACATTCGGCTGGAGGGCGTTGACTATGCGGGCAGTTCCAATCAGTTGCGCGCAAAGGAATTCAAAGGCTACATGTGCCCATCCATGCGCCTCAACACATCAGCTGTGGGCTGGGTTCAAGGCTATGGCGCTGTTTATCTATCCGCGCTCCCCGGCATCAACCCCAACTTTGAACTAAACATGTGCACAAATGCCTATTCCAAGGGCTATTCCTCTAAGAATGGCACAGTCATAGCGGACAAGGTGCCCGAGAGCCAGCGCATCTGGTTTGCCGATTGCTTTGGCATTGGCGCGGATGCCTGGCCAAACACTGCGTTGTGTCAATGGGATTCCAACGGAACCACATATGGCAAATTGATTCCCATCCATTCAGGCAGTGCCAACATTGCGGCTTGGGATGGTCATGTCAGTTCGGTTCGTATAAACCAATTCAAAGAGTGGTATGTTCCTTGCACGACTTCCACGGCAGGCAAGAATTATCAGCTCGTACGGTGCAATGACTTTATCATGACTATGGGAGGCACCGTCTGGACAAATCTTTGAATCAACCATCTTGATCAAGAGGGAATAAAAGCAATGAAAGTCCTAGCATTATTCGCAAGCTTTTTTTTCGCCAGTACACTTGTTGCATCCGTTGCGAAAGGAACACCGGTTTTGGATGGTAAAATTCAGCCCAACGGCTATCGAGGCATTCTCATTTCCGCCGAGGATTTGATCTTGAGCAATGGCAGTCGGGTCTGTTTTACCGCACCAGACTGGAGCAAAGTGTATTTGCGGAGCGTGCCCCATCCTAACCGTCCTCCAATCCTGGTAGAAAAATTAGAAGACGGTTACAAGGAGACTATTGCGCCGGTAGCTTCCACCGGCATGGTTTCTTTGACAGAATATGCAGTCCGTTGCAAAGGGAATAAAGGCGAGGTGACGCTTCGCGCCGATGTTCCTTCCACAACGACTGAGACGATTGTGGTAGAGCATGTGGCTTTCGTTATCAAAGCTGGGTTCCTGGAAGGTGCTGAATATGAAATTCTGGATGACGAAGGCAAAAAGACAACAGGCGTCATTCCTTTTATTCAGAAGAATAAGGCAGTCAGAAAGCTCTTGCCGTTGTTTCGCAAAGCTGTCTTCCGAACTGACTTGGGAACATTGACTATCGAAGTGCACAAGGGGCCAATGGTTAAAATGGATGATCGCAGGTCGGCTATTTTTGAAGGCCACGGACCTGCTTTCATTGTGTGGAGCGCTAACATTCCTCTTTCGGAGACAGGCTATTGTGAACAGCAACTTTCCTTGACCTATGACTATCCTAAGTGCGCCACAGGAAAAGCTGTTTCTGTGCAGAGCAGCCCTGTTCCGGATGTCGCCTGGGAACCGGAAAAAACCGCAGATTTTCCATTGTTGCCCAGACCGGCTTCCACTCAGTTCTTCGAGCAAGCATACTCCCCGGCTATCGAGGATAGATTGGCAGTAATCCATGGTTCTGAGAAACTTTTGCGGCATGCGGCCAAACTGGCGAAGGAATGGGGGCTTTCTTCAGCATTCACCTCAGAAAATGACTCTGCAATAGCTGGTATCAAACTTATTATCGGAGACGATCCGGAAGGCGAAGGCTATGAATTGATTTGCAACAGCAATGGGATTGTCATTCAAGCCGAAGGGGAACGCGCCGGGTTCTACGCATTGCAAACTTTGCGAGGGCTCTTTAGGGATGGGGCATTTCGAGCTGCGACCATCAAAGACAAACCAGCTTTTAAATTGCGCATCGTACATGCCATGGCGGATGCGGATACATACGAACATCTTCAGCAATTCATCAGCAAAGTCTTGGCTCCTCTGAAAATCAACACCATTCTGCTGGAATGTCCTTATGTCAAATGGAATGCCACTGAGGGCATGTGGGATTCCCGAGGCATGGAAAAGGCCGATCTGATCAAGCTCCTTCAGGTCGCCAAGGAAAATTATATCAAGGTCTATCCTCTAGTTCCCACCTACAGCCACAGTGAATGGTTATTTAAGAATGACAAAAACTTGGAAATGATCGATAATCCCAGAGACAAGACTGCCTACAATCCTCTACATCCGGAAGTGTATCCTTTCCTGACCCGACTGTTCGAGGAAATATTGGAAACCTTCGATAATCCCGAATACTTCCATATCAGCCACGATGAACTGGTGCGAGAATATCCGCAACGCCCGGAGGGAAAGGCCATAGGGGTGAAAAAGCTGTTTTTAGACGATGTGATGTGGCATTACAACTTCTTCAAAAAGCGCAATATCAAAGTGATGATGTGGCATGACATGCTGGTCAGCAAACAGGAAACAACTCCCCATTCCGTGGCTAATGCACGTGAGGGTATGGAAACCCTCCGCAAGGTACTTCCAAAAGATTTAAACATTTGCGTCTGGAATTATAGTGGACAGCCTGATGGTACCTACCCCGAGGTGGAAATCGTGCGACAAGATGGCTTTCCTATCTTTGGTGCCGGATGGTATTCCGAGGGCAATCTTGAATCTTTGGCAGAAACCTGTCGTAGAAATCATGCGGAAGGAATGATTGTCACTACATGGCATTGGAAATTTAACAGCGGCGGGCTACTTTATACCCAATTCGCTCAAATGCATTCATACATCCGTGCCGCTTCATTGTTTTGGAACCCCGACGACACAACAGAGCTAAAAGCAGCGGAAATCCTCGTGGACCTTCTTCGCACCCCTGAACAGACGCGAGGCGTCCTGCATACCATACCCGTGACAGGAAACATTTTGCTGAATGTAGAGAAACCTGAATTTGAAAGCTTGCACGGCGAGAGTGTACGTACCCTGGAGAAATTGGAGTTTGCTCTGCTTCGTGACCGCGAGGATAATCTGTCAGCACTTTCTGTCAACTCCCGCCGCCTGCCGCAGCTTCCTGCCAAGGTTCGTATTCCATTGAAGGCAAAATATCAACGCTTGCATCTGTTGCACACCTTGCTGAACCGCAGCATACGTAATGACGGCATTTCCGTAAAACTCGTGTTTCGATATGCAGATGACACTTATGAGGCTGTCTATCTCCGCAACAACGTGGATGTGACTTACGGTGCCGTGCCGATCTTCAACAATGATGGTAAGATGACTTACCGTCCAGACGAGGTTGGCGTGATTCATGACCTGTTTTCCTTCCAGCGGAACCAGTACAACTGCATCAGCTGGGTCCCCCCTGCGGGAAAGACCTGCCGTATCTGGAGCTATACTTGGAAAAATCCCCATCCTGAAAAGGAACTGGATCATCTTCTGATCGAAGCCCAAAACTTGAACACAACGTACTGTCTCCTGGGACTTCTTGGCGAAAAACTCACCATCACATCGCGATAATCCCAAACCAATCACTTAAAAACAAATCCTTACAATCATGGAAACAGATGTACTCATCATCGGAGCAGGTGCAGTAGGCTGCGCCATAGCTCGTGAATTGTCCCGTTACCAACTTGATGTCACGGTAGTTGACAAGAACGAAGATGTGGGCGGCGATGCCTCCAAATCGAATAGTGCCATCATTCATACCGGCTACGATGCTAAACCGGGGACGTTGGAATCCGAGCTAGTCGTCGCTGCCAACCCGATGTATGATCAGATTGTCCAGGAACTGGCAGTGCCTTTCAAGCGCATCGGCGCCATTCTTCCCGCCATCAATGACGAACAGTATGCCCAGCTGCCGGAACTCCTCCATAAGAGCTTCATGAACCGCGTCTATGATGTGGAGTATCTGACCGGTGACGAGCTGCGGCAGATGGAGCCTGAACTCAACCCGACGGTCAAGGCAGGTCTATATATTCCCCGGGAAAGTATTATCGATCCTTTCCTGCTGGTAATTGGTTACGCTGAAAACGCCGCCCAGAACGGTGTGAAATTCATGTTGGATACGAAAGTGACCGGGATGACACTCGAGAACGGGAACATCGCCGCCGTCAAGACTACCGCCGGTGAAATCCGTGCCAGATATGTCGTCAATGCGGCAGGACTCTACTGCGATGAAGTCGCAGGCATGGTAGGCAAGGGTAACTATAAGGTCAATCCTCGCAAGGGGCAGTTCTTTATCCTGGATTGCACCACTGGCTGCCAGGTCAAGCACATCGTTCTGCCTATCCCGACAAAAATCACCAAGGGAAAGCTGATGTGCCCAACCATTCATGGCAACATGCTGGTCGGCCCCACCGCTGAAGACCTGGAAGACAAAGAGGAAAAAAGCACCACGGCGGCAGGTTTGGACAGCATCGCAGCCGATGTGACGAAACTCATTCCCAATGTCCGACTTCGCGACACCATCACCCAGTATTGCGGCCTGCGCCCCAACAAGACACCGGAGGGCGTCTGTGTCGATACATACGAGGATGTCCGCAATCTGGTCAATATCTCAGGTGTGCGTTCTACCGGGCTGACTGCATCCGCATCGCTGGGCAAACTGGCCACCAACAAGCTCCAGGAAATCGGCTTGGAACTTGAACGGAACAAGTCATTCAATCCCATCCGCAAGGGGATACGCCTTTTCCGTGACATGACATTGGAAGAACAGTCAGAAGCCGTTCGTGAAAATCCACTCTATGGCCGTATCATCTGCCGTTGCGAAACCGTAACCGAGGCAGAAATTCTCCAAGCAATTCATTCCATCATCCCTGCCAGGTCCGTGGATGCAGTCAAGCGCCGTCTCAGAGCCGGAATGGGCCGTTGCCAAGGCGGCTTCTGCGCTCCGCGCATCATTAGCATCCTGGCGCGAGAACTCCAGCTCTCACCGGAGGAGATCACCAAGAAGGGTGGCAAGTCTCGCATGGTCACAGGTTTTTCCATAGAGGAGTAAGCAATGATGCAGAATAAGTTATCATACGACGTGGCTGTCATCGGCGGCGGTCCTGCGGGGCTTGCCGCTGCTGCCGCTGCCAGTAAAGCAGGTGTTAAACGCGTTGCGGTCATCGAACGAGATGCTCGGATAGGTGGCATTCTCCTACAGTGCATACACCCTGGATTCGGGCTGAATTACTTTCATGAAGAACTCACCGGACCTGAATACGCAGAACGCTTCCGCGCTTTGGCCATCGAGCAGAAGGTAGATTTTCTGACAGATACAACTGTGCTTTCCATCGGTGAAAAACAACTAACTGTAATCAATCCCCGCCAAGGCATCAGTACCATCGAGGTCGGTGCGATTGTCTTGGCTATGGGCTGCCGGGAACGCACCCGTGGTGCAATACGCATCCCCGGCACTCGTCCTGCCGGCATCTATACAGCCGGCGCGGCACAGCGCCTTGTTAACCGTCAGAACCTGATGATCGGCCATAAGGTGGTCATCCTGGGATCGGGAGATATCGGAATGATCATGGCGCGTCGAATGACACTTCAAGGAACCGAAGTCAAGGCGGTGATCGAACTACTGCCCTATCTGACAGGTCTCCTCCGCAACAAAATCCAGTGTCTGGACGACTTCGGCATCCCATTGATGCTTTCCCACACTATCAGCGAAATTATCGGCAAGGACAGGGTCGAGGCGGTACGCGTGGTCAAGTTGGACAACCAACGCCAAATTATCCCAGGCAGCGAGCAGCACATCGAATGCGACACGCTACTACTCTCCGTAGGACTCATCCCCGAGAACGAACTCAGCCGCTCATGTGGAATTGAAATGGACGAAGTCACCAATGGGCCTGTAGTCAACCAGTATATGCAGACCAGTGTGCCGTTTATCTTCGCCTGCGGCAATGTAGTCCACGTCAATGATTTGGTCGATAATGTTTCCAGAGAGAGCGAGACCGCCGGTTGCAATGCTGCCCGTTATACGCTGGGTACGCTTCCTGTCAATAGCAAGACAGTGCGTTGCCAATCTGGCACCGGCATTCGTTATGTGGTTCCGCAACAGCTTGTGCTGGACGGCTCGGAAGACGAAATCACTCTGAATTTCCGGGTCACTGCCCCAGGCGGCACCACGAAACTCTCCGCCGTACAATCTGCAGACGAGCTTACCACGCGCAAAGTACGCCGAGTGAGTCCAGGTGAAATGGAGCATCTTACCGTTAAGGCATCGACACTTTCCGGCGGTGCGCCGCTGCAAATCAACTCAGCCGAAGTGATGGAATGAGAACCATGGAAAAGAAGATAATCTGCACTGTCTGCCCTTTGGGCTGCTGCATTCAAGTCACCGGCGATGAGCATGGTGACATTACCGATATCAGTGGCTTTAGCTGCAAGCGAGGTGAAATATATGCTCGCCAAGAGTTCATCTGCCCGATGCGCATCTTGACTGGCACCGTTCGCATTGACGGTGCCGAAGAACCACTGTTACCGGTGCGCTCCGCCTCACCCATCCCGTTGAAGCTTATCCCGACCGTCATGCAGGAGATGCGAAAAATTCGGATGAACGCACCGATTCAAATGCACCAGATCATCATTGCCGATGTGCTTGGCACAGGCGTTGATATCATCGCTTCGGCGTGCATGGAATAATGTGCTTATGGGCTGTTCTCGAAAGTCATCATAGGCATTGAGGTTAGGAGCTACTACATCAATGAAAAATTATCTACATACTCTACTGGCAGCGACAGCGATTGTTGTCTGCACACACCATGCATATTGTGACACGAAAATCATTTACCACGATGCTTTCGCCGCCCCCTTTGAACTAACTGGCATATGTTGCCGAGATGCCAATGGTGATCTGCGGCGACTCCCCGCCGAGATGGATGGGCAACTTCAGTCCTCGGAGGTTGCCAGCCAGCTGGTCTTCCACACAGCCGGAGCCGCCATACGCTTCCGCACCAATAGCGATGTCATCTATATCAAGGCGCAGCTCAGCCACGTCATGACTCTGACGCATATGACGATCTATGGCTATGCAGGAATGCAGATGGCATCGGAGAGCGGCGAAAATCTAAAACTCTTCTCCTGTTGCTGCCCGACTCCTGCGAATTGCGCCAAAGCTTCCGATAACGGTTTCACCGGGACAATACCGCTCAATGGTAGATACAAGCTTAATAACGGTGGAAGACTACGTAATTTGACCCTCTACTTGCCCCTTTACAGTGGTGTTCAGAAGCTAGAGATAGGGCTGGACGCTGATGCACGGCTGGAGAAGCCGCTTCCTCAGAAAATTACCAAGCCCATCCTTTTCTACGGCTCGAGCATCACCCAAGGGTGTTCTGCCTCCTGTCCTGGACGCTCGTTTTGTGCATTGCTCTGTGGTGCACTCGATGCACCGCAACTCAATTTGGGGTTTTCTGGCAGTGCACACGGCGAACAGGCTATGGCGGAATACATTGGTGCGCAAGATATAAGTGCTTTCGTTATGGACTACGACTACAATGCCGCCAATGTACAGGAACTGATTGATCGACACGCCGCTTTTTACAAAACGGCACGCCGAATGCAGCCAAAATTGCCCATTATTATTCTCAGTGGTCCCCGGGATCAACGCGAGAAAAAGGCAAGGGATTATCGCGAGGTCGTCAAAAAAACCTACGATGACGCCATCGCTGCTGGAGATCAATACGTGTTTTTTGTCGATGGCGCGGAATACTACACAGATGTCCCGTGGAAATTTACAACTGTAGATTTAACCCATCCCACGGATTTAGGATTCTACCTGATGTATGTCAAAATCCTGCCTGTGCTCAAAACTGCGCTGAAAGTCAATTAGGCTCGATTGACGTCTCTTCGTTTTTAGTACATCTCGCCCTTAATGCCATTTGAGCAGAAACAAACATAACAATTTTTTTCTAAAGTCATGCCACAACTTTCGATAACGACTGATTACCACACATGCGTAGGAGACCCCGAACCGTATTTGAGAAACATTGCCGACGCCGGCTTCACTCATTTGCAGTGGTCACATCATTTCACTGACGATTTCTTCTATGAACAAGACGAAACCAATGCAATTCGGTCTATGCTTTCAGAATATCAGCTCCAGCTCTTAGATGTACATGGAAGTTTTGGACAGAAGAAACGATGGTGGTCTTTGGATGAAGCGCAGCGTCAAGCAGGGGTTGAGCTTGTCCGGAATCGCATCAGATTCTTTAGCGAACTGGAGGGACAGGGGCATCTCATCATGCACATCCCGCATCTGAGCGACACATTCACGGAGAAAGAGAATGCATTGCAGCGCGCAGAGTTCCAGCAAGTCATCCGTTCGTTAGATGAACTGGTTCCTGAATTAGAAAGAGACGGTGTACGACTGGCCTTGGAGAACATGCCCAATGACACTTGGGAGCTTTTGGAGCAAGCCGTAAATCGTTATCCTGAAAATGTCGTTGGATTCTGTTATGATTCCGGACATGGGAACATTAAGCATTCTCAAATGGCCATGCTGGAAAAAAACAAAAGTCGGCTCTATGCGCTTCATTTGAATGACAACAATGGTTGCGACGACCTCCATCAACCCCCCTTCACGGGGACTGTAAATTGGGACGAACTGGCCAATATCATTGGCACATCAGCTTATTCCGGCCCCCTCAATTTTGAAATCACTACTCGTTCTGTGATGCTTCAAAATATCGGCAACGCGACACTATGTGGCTTGAATGGTTATCCACCCTCTGATGAGTTTCAACGAAAATTTCTCAGGGATGCCCATGCTCGATGCCGAAAAGTTGATGAACTCTGCTACAATTCTCGGAACAGGGAAAAAATCATCGCATCGGAGGAAGTAATTTTTTGTAGAACACATACATTAACGCGATGAGTCTGGTTCTTTGGCAAACAAAGTCAATGGATTCATAATAGAAGAATTCAGCGTTACAGGAAAATCTGAACATGATTCAAGTCATAGGTCGAGTTGCAGATATTATGGAGAAACTGTCTTCGGGAGGGACTTTTCCCCTGGAAAAACTTGCGGAAGCGACCTCTCTGAATCATGGTACATTGTGCAATATCTTGAAATCCCTGATCAAGGTGGGATGGGTGCAAAAATGTGGGTGGGGCAACTATTGTGTCACGGATTATTTCCGCGAGCTTGGCAACATCCCACAATGGGACCCTGTATTGATTTCTTATCTGAATCAGACGCTGCGGGAGCTTTCCGAGCGAATCCAGGAATCAGCGGTCATCAGTACGTTGCGATACAACACAGTGGTGATTATGTCTGAAGCGGAATATCAACACACACTGATGGTTAACAACAACAGGCTGTATGCTAGATTGTCCTTATACACCAGTGTGTCCGGGGAGGTGCTGTGCGCTGGATTGCCACATCAAACCAGGCAGCTCCTATTCAAGCACCGACCATTGTCTGAACTAGATTTGCAGGGACATCAGGACAGTGACGGATATGAAAAAAAACTGGATGCCATCAGAGATGCAGGGCAGAATCTATCCGTCAATGAAACGCTTGGCATTAAAAGCTGGGCATTGCCGATCTATGATAAGAAAAATGCAATCTGCGCAGCCCTGGGACTTTCCGTGCCGCTTGTACGATTGCCTCAAGACAAAGGTGAAAACATCCTCTTGGAACTATATGGGATAAAAGATAAAATATCTGCCTGGATTGCAAAAAAAGGATATTCTTCGCAAGATTTTATGCAATTGCCTTTTTGGTAAGATGGAATAAGGAGTGGCACCCTGACGGCAGGATACATGATGTTGATTGAGGAGCTGTTCAAAAAAGTCAAGAGATAACTATAAAAGAGGTGCAGATGAATTTCGTTGAAGTCAAATACCAGCCGGAGCGTTCCAAAGTTTATCTTGGAAGTCCAAGCCTTGTCCGCCTTCCTGATGGTGCCCTGCTTTGCAGCCATGACTATTTTGGTGAGCTAAAGACACTGGAAGGCGATATTGGCCTGAGCAGCATTTACCGTTCAGAAGACGACGGGCAGACCTGGGATAACATAACGCATATCATCAATGCAGTATGGGGAAACCTATTTGTAGTCAAAGACGCCGTTTACCTCATTTCAATGACGCGTGAGCATGGCGACATAGCAATCCGCAAAAGCGTTGACGGCGGCTTCACCTGGTCTATACCGAAACGTGGTTGCGGCATTCTGCTTGACGGCCCCAAAAACCAGGAAAAGCCGGAATTCAGGCTTGAGACATCAGGGATGGGAGGCATCTTCAACGGGCGCCTGTACAAGGCATATGATAAATTCACCTACCATTACGAGAATCTGCAAACAGACGCCTGCCCCATCTCCTGGTGCCCCGATTTCTTCTCTGCATATGTAATGTCCGCTTCCCTGGAGGATGACCTTCTGGACCCAAGAAGCTGGACACATTCCAATCCAGTTCCATTTGACAAACGCTTGTCTGACATCGCCCCTGAGACTTTCAAACCCGGCAGCGGCTGGCTCGAAGGCACAATAGTCAAAGCCCCAGACGGGAAAATGGTTGACATATCACGGATACACTCATACAGCCTCAACAAGGCCGCCTATATGACTTTGAGCGACGATGGAAGCAAATTGGAGTTTGACTGCCGGACAGGAATCATTGATTTTCCCTCATCACCATCCAGATTCCTGATCATGCAGGACCCACGCACAGGTTTGTACATCACCTTCTCGAATCCGCAGCGTCACCTGACAGCAGACGACATCTCAAACCGTAACATACTGACCATGTGCGTCTCGGATGATTTGCGCCACTGGCGTGAAGTCAAGGATGTAATTACGGATGATACGGGCCTGTCTCCAAGCATGTCCGTCAGGCTGACCGGTTTCCAATACAATTCATGGTTATTTGACGGTGATGACATCCTCCTTCTGTCCCGCATGGGCTATCGCGGTGCGCATAATTATCACGATTCCAACCGCATTGGCTTTTTCAGATTCAAGAATTTCAGAAGTTGGATATAAGGCATGGAAAAATGCCAACTATGGGCAAAAACAACCAAGGAACCCGCAATGTCAGTAAATAGACCGCGTCCAAAAAGGATTTTTTAACAACGAACCACACGAAAAGACTTGGCGCGGACTGATCGCCCGCAACCCACACGGACTTTACACGGACTTTACACGGACTTTACACGGACGGGACACGGACGGGACACGGACAACAAATCGGACGGATCGGCGATGTTGGGATTAGCCCTGAAAGGTACATAATCTCTGTCCATCGTCCATTGTCCATTGTCCATTGTCCATTGTCCATTCAGCAGTCCATCCTTGTCCATTCAGTCCATCGTGTCCATTCTTGTCCCTGTCCATCGTCCATAAAAAATCTTTCTGAAAAAAGAAGAAGTTGGGCAATAGTACGAAAATTTTATAGAGTTGCTGCTTTGACGGAAGGAATGGCACGCGAATTTGCAGTCTAATTGGTTGTTTTATCTGACAGATCGGCGGATTGGCATAACGCTTTGCGCCGTAGGCGCTTCACCATGCTTAACCCCAGCCTGGGGTGAGGTTTGGGTTAGTTTTTACCACCGAAATTTTCATCCTACGGAGGTCATATGAGTAACAACATAGCAGAAGCTTATTTCGAGGAAGTCTTTATTGGAAATGCTCAGAACGAAGCGGCTCTTACGGGTTGCACCGTAATACTGTGCCCACAAGGAGCAACTTGCGGCGTAGACGTGAGAGGGGGCGCTCCTGCTACGCGAGAAACCGATCTGCTCGAGCCGGTAAACATGGTCGAAAAGGTTCATGCGGTGATCCTCTCCGGGGGAAGCGCCTACGGACTCGATGCGGCAGGTGGAGTAATGCGTTTTTTGGAAGAAAAGGGCATAGGCTTCGATGTCGGTGTTGGGGTCGTACCCATAGTCTGCGGTGCCTCTCTCTTCGACCTTACTTGCGGAAACGCAAAAATTCGCCCGGACGCGACGATGGGCTATGCCGCTTGCAAAGCTGCTTTTGCCAACGAGGGCTTAGAAGAAGGGAATGTCGGGGCAGGATGCGGCGCAACGGTCGGAAAACTATTTGGAGCGTCCCGCGCAATGAAGGGAGGACTTGGAGTTTACGGCATAAAGACCGGAGATATAAAAGTGTTTGCTATTGTCGCAGTAAACGCCCTCGGAGATATAAGGGACTATGATGATGCAAAGCCTCTGGCGGGACTTTTATCGGAGGATGGAAAGACGCTGATTTCCACGGAAGAAGCTATCGTCTCGATGGCTTCAGGCAGCGTAAATGCCTTTTCCGGAGACACCAATATTCCTGCAAACACGACAATAGGCTGCGTTATAACAAATGCCGCACTTACCAAAGCACAAGCGAAAAAGGTCGCCCAAATCGCTCAAAACGGCATAGCTCGAACGATTTTTCCGGCACACACTCCCAACGACGGCGATACGATTTTCGTAATGTCCACAGGCGAAGCCAATGCCGACCCCGGCGCCGTGGGAATTATTGCCTGCAAGGCGGTTGGCAAGGCGATAAATCGAGGCATATTGAAAGCAAAGTCAGTCGGAGGCTACAAAGCCCTCCGCGATCTCTAGACCGTGTCCTTTAGTCGTTGTAAAAAAAACTGTCAACCAGCTTATCAAAAAGGTAATTTTGTTTTTTTGGCACCAGCAATTTCTTTATTGACTTTCCTTGAAAACGGGCTAATTTAAGTGAAACCCACATTTAATACTGGTTTATCAACAATGAGCAACCAACCTTTTGATGCTATCAAGTTTCATGAAGCTTTAAAGCTAAAAAAACAGTCAAAACTGATTTTTAATCCTAATTCCTTTGTTTTCAGAGTTTTGTGAAGCTCATTCCGTTCACCGTATTGATAAACATGGTGTCTTCAGTACTACTTTCCAAGTCATTGGCATATTAGACTTTCCCGTCTGATTGTGGTGCCTTTACAAGGCACTGTCTTTGGACGGGAGCCTCACCCCAGAAATCTGGTTAAGCATGGTGAAGCACCTACGGCGCAAAGCGTTATGCCGGCCTCAGACCGATCCGCCCTGTCTGATCCAGCTAACCTGTTCCCTGAACATCACAACCGGGACGGTTGCGCTACTTTTTAAACCGCATGCAATCCCGTCACTCAAAGCAACAACCCAACAAATTTTCCGCGCTTTCCGTGCTTTCCGTGGACAAAAACGGGTGACTCTCGCGGCGATGAGATTCAACAGAGAGGACTTACGATGGACTTGGTTGCAGACACACGTCTATCCACTGGCGAGACGATGCATATTTGGCATTGGTCTGCCCCTGAAGAGATGCCGGCACGTTACCGGGACTACATCGTGTCATCGTTTATGTTGCTGGGTTCCAAGGAAAACTATTTTGCTGGCGGCTGGGTAAACTACATTGCATCTACCACCTCAGGTGTGGAATATCCGGAGATCAAGGATCACTGGCTTATCGCTGAAGTTGATGGGGTATGCGCGGGGCGTCTTTGGTTTGCTTATGCTCCTAAAACTGGCCGTGGCAATTTTGGAAACATTGCGACAGAACCGAATTATCGAAGGCGCGGCATACTGACTGAACTGATGAAGGTCTATGCTATCGAAGCTGAAAAATGCAGCGACATGAAGATGCTGTGTTGCATTACCGGAAAGGAATATGCCGCCGATTGTTACAGAAAGTTTGGCTTTGAAACCACGGACGGTGCCAAAACAGGGATTATGTGCTACTGCAAAAATTCTGACTTCAATACAGAATCCGCCATGGCATTTATTGGAAAGGAGATCACGAAAATCCGTCCTGGTGTACGCAGCGATCAATACGATATTGACAAATTCCTGCTTTTTCAGGATGCGATACGGAAGAAGGATTGTCATAATTTTTGCGGATATGCCACGTGGTTTGCAGAATTCCGGCTAATTTATCAGGAAGTGGTAAATGACCGCGGAGTTGTGTTTGTCGCAGAAAACAAACAAGGTACTATTGTCGCCTATGCGTATGCCCTTATAACAAACTGCACGCCTTTCTTTAACTTTGTCTGCCATCCCGCATACTTGGATAACGCAGACGAACTATTGAAACAAACGGCAGAAGCATTTCATAACAAGTTTCATGTCAGTGCTCATTTCTTGTGTGAGGTAAACGATGCCGACAGGATTTCCGTTGCTGAACGTTCCGGCGCAGTACGCCATGGCATATTACCTGGATATATGGCCAAACGTGACGGCTCATATGCCGATGTGATGGATTTTACATTCCTGAAAATACACTGATTTTTATGGAGTATTACGCAACCCAGGGCGTTTTCATTCATTTTCATCCGCAGATTACGAAGATGGGCAAAGATTCCCAGGATTAGGAATTGTAGGATTTTGTAGGATTTTCTATGTTTCTGTATGACTCCTTATGATTCTGCTTGCAAAATCGCTTTTGCGGCACTATTTTTTCGCCGTGGTTCAGACAGCCTCCAAGCCCCACCCAACCAGGGGGCGAACCACCCTTATCGCGCGCGCGAGGATCAGCGGGGAGGAAGTATGGAAGACACTAAAACGTCCCCTTGGCGTTCTTGGCGTCCTTGGC
>JAPXLT010000084.1:0-16255 GCA_033809415.1 Lentisphaeria bacterium | reverse complement strand
CACCATGAGTAACCCCAGGTGAAGCTGTGCGGAGCACTGCGGAACCTGGGGTCGGAACCCACCCAAAACCATTACGCCGCATCGAGGCGGCGCTGTCGCAGCTTGGATGTGTGGCGGCAAATGAAGACGCACAAGCCAACGTTTTCCCATTGCTTCCAGCGCGCATTGTTGGCGCATTGTTGGCGCTGGTTCATGTGCCGCCTCTCCGAGGCTTTGGTGGTGGTGGGATGCCATGCCCCAGGTTCCGCTTCGCTTCACCTGGGGTTACTCATGGTGCCACGCCTCCGGCGTTGGATGCCTCCGACGCAATTGCGTAAAGCCGACCTTGTCACGCAAGAATTTTGGCAGAGCAGGCTCATCCAGCAAAGCAGCAACCCTACAAAATTTTCCGAGTTTTCCGTGCTTTCCGTGGACAAAAAATAGGTTGCGGACGATCAGTCCGCGCCAAGGCTTTTCGTGCTTTTCGTTGTTAAGAAAGTTCGCTACTTTTATTTCACACCGGTTTTCCACTCGTCGGAGTTGCCTTGGAGTTCCGGGGCATAGAATCCGCAGATACGTGCTGGCAATGCGGAGAATTTTCCGGGTGTTTCGGCTTTCATGCGGTACTTCATGCTATGTTTTCCGCGTGGCAGGCTGTGGAGGAAGAATGCGGTGCGGTCATCGCGGAACTCGACGTATGCATTGAGGGCATTGCGTGTATATCCGGACAGGTTATCGACGGTTTCGCAGGCGGCTGCCCTGAAGTCTTCGATCAGCAGATATTCATAGTCATTTTTGCTTTCGATAAGCAGTTCGACCTCGAGCAAGTCTCCGCTGTTGATGCTGGCACCCGTTTCCAGTTTTTCACGGCGGTAGTTCTCGGTTTGTGTTCCGGTTGCCTGCCCTCTCTGGTCGGGCAGCAGGATTTTTTCATCGTCGCGGTGCAAGCGGTAAACCACCCGGTCAATGCGCACTTCGAGTCCTGCCTTGCGCAGAAAATCCTCCCGGCTAAAATACTCGAGATACCCATTAAAATACAATGGGCCGCTGCCGGTTTTGCGGAATTCGACTTCATGGCGACCCCTGGGCAATTCCGGTTCCTCGAGAATCAGGCGGTTGTCCGCCGAGAAGAAGTTCTCGCGCTGCAAAGTCCCGCTTTTGATTTTCCGTCCATCGAGCAGGATATCGAATTCGAGTCGGCTTTCCAGTTCGCCGCTGGCGTCCAGATATGCGCAGAAAGCCTCGATGACTGCGGCAGTATCCCTGGTCGAGCGCCAGTAGGTGCCATGCCGCCGGTTATTCAGCAGATATTTGACCAGGCGCGAAGCCAGTTCGCTTTTTCCCCCGCCGGTTTCCGACAGCAGGCGCAAAAAGATCGCCTGGGTTTCATTTTCATCCCCATACCAGTACCAGCACCAGCCCGGATTGATCGATAGCCAGGCGGTTTGATTCTCATCGTCCTGTTCGACAAACTGGCGCAGATTGCGAAGCAGCACGCCCAGCTTTGAATCCGGCGGTATTGAAGTTGTACCGGATGCCCGCAATGCCTCCCATTCGCCGCAAGCCACCAGCGCCTTGCTGTATGGTGTAAGCCGTTGCTTGTCACGGAATAGGAATTCCGACATCGCTGCACTGAAATTCGGCGGTTGCGTTTCGCAGAGCACTTTGAAGACCAAAGCATCCAGATGACCAGCATGGTCTTTGTATCCCAGCTCGTTAGGCTGCTTACGCAGGCATTCCAGTTCCCTGCGCTGATATCGCACCAGCCAGTTGATGCCGGGTTGCAGCAAGTCCGAGGGCACCTCGATGCCGCATTTCCGAGCCAGCAGCAGCCCGTGCACGATCTGGGCAGTCAGATGCGGCAGCGAAATCTCCCCCCAACCGCTGAACCAGCCCCAGCCGCCATCCGCACAGCGCATCGCCGCCAAGTCCGCCAGCCCCTGATGGATGATCTTGTCCATTTCCGCATCGGAAAAAACCGGTGAATGTTCGCCGCTGCGGCTGAAATTCCGCTTGGCGCGTTCTTCGGGATCGCCGAGTTCCTGCGGATTCAGATTGACTTTCTTCTGTTGCAAGTCTTGCAGAGAATATCCGAGTTTCCGCAGCGTTGTCCGGGTCAGCACAGCCGGCAGGAAGCGGTTCAGGGTTTGTTCGGTGCAGCCGTATGGATACCCGAGCAGATATGGCAATGCATCCAGCATGGCCAATGCCAGGCTGGGCGACCAGGACAGCTGCATGCGTGCCGTACCAGGCTGAATCTGCTGCGGCAGATCAAAGACGAATTTGCCGGCAGTCTGCTCAGGGCGGATAACCCCGCAGAATGGTTGCAGCTGGTTCATGCCATGCACCTTGACCGGGAAGCGTTGCTCGACCGCATCGGATGCCTGTACACTCAAGGCCTTCATGCGAATCAGAGCTTCGCCGCTTTTAACGACTTTCACCCGCCAGTCAACACGCGCTTCACCATTGGCCGCAATCTCAATCCGCCCGGCAGCCGACTCGCCCGGCATCAATTCGAGGCAACCTCCCTCGAGTTCCAGCAGAGTATGCACATCAACTGCTTTTGGCAGCTGGTGGTGAATCACGGCGCTGAGCACAACTTCGTCCTTTTCGACAAAGAAACGCGGTGCCTGCAAGCGCACCAGTAATTTCTTGGCAGTGATCAGTTCGCGTTCCGCTTCGGCTACCTGACATTGTTTGCCCATCGCCCAGACGCGCACTTTCCAGGTGGTCAGGCTGTCCGGCATCGGGAAAGCGACCTTCGCCCTGCCCTCTGCATCCGTCTCCAAGTCCGCAATCCAGAATGCCGTATCGGCGAAATTCCATCGCACGGCAGTCTCGGCCAGCGGCGTGGCGTCCTCTGCGGCATTAGTGGCAAGTTCCATGAACATATCGACTTTCGACCCTGCGGGTGCCTTTACCGCACGCATCATACCAGAAGCACCACCGGCATCGACTCCCAGTATTTCCCCTCGTGTTTGACCAAGCATCAACATTTCGCTGGCGAAAATCCCTATTGGCAGTAGTTGTTTTTCCTTTTCGTTCAGGGAGTTATCCAGATACCACTGCATTATTTTCCAGTTGGGATGATGGTGCCGTTTCCAGCTCCAGAAATGCGGGAGAATTCCAGGCACATTGCTGCCGCCAGTAAAATATTCGATGCTCTTGTCATAAACCGCCACTACCACATTCCCATGAAACGGGCGTCCGGAAAGATCGCGCAGACACAGCGCGATGCGCGCTTCCTCGCCGGGTTGCAGATCGCTACGCTCCGGCTCCACCTGCAAATCCAGCACTTTGGATTCTGGCGGCACGACAATCGAACGCACAACCTGATGCAATTGCCCCTGACTGAACAAAGCCGCCTCGAGATAAAAATTCGGAGTGTCCGCAGCGCTGACCGGTATCTTAACCTCCCGGCTTTTACCGGTAAGGCGAACAAACAGAGGACGCGGACAAATACCATTTTCAGGGCGGATGAACAGCATCACGAGACTGTCGGCCTGATCGGAATTAATGCGCAGACGCAACGTTTCGCCGGGGGCATATTCGCTTTTATCCGGAATCAGTTCGAGGGTGTTGTAGCGGAAATCGCCTTCATCACTGCCTTTCCCATAAATGCAGATCAGGCTGCTGCCGGTGATCGTTTCCGAAGGACGTGCCGTTGGAGTCATGCTCCAAGCCAGACGATACTGGCCGGACTCCTTGGCTGTAAGTTTCTGACTGGCCAGCCCTTGGTCGTCACTGTCCACCTTCCACTGTTCGATCAGGCTCTCTTCCGGCAGATTCTGCGCATTGTAGCGGATGCGGAAAAGCTGTAGCGTACCTTTTCCGGCGGCGGGCTTGCCATCCAGTGCGCTCAGTTGTGCGGAAGCGGTCAGGGTCTGCCCGACATCATAATATCCGCCCTGTGTCCAGCAGCGCAGGAGATATGGGCGCCGTCCGACCAGAACCGTTCCTTTTCCGACGATGCTGCGCCGTGAGAGGTCCGTGACTTCGGCAGTGATTTCATAACGGTGATCGCGGTCGCCGTAGAGTTCCTTGACCAGGCTGCTGTCGATATTCACCAAAGCCTCCCCGTTGGCGTCCAGCGATTGTTCGAGCTGGGCGACGACTTCCGGCGGACGTTCCTGGCGGGGCGGCAGCCAATGCCATATTGGGGGTGGACAGCTCCACATTTTCCAGCCGGGATACCAATCATAGTTTTCGCCAAGCCACCAATATCCTTTGCCGTAGAGCCAGTCCCAACGGCAAACCGGCCAGAAATCCGAAGAATGCTCATAGCGCAAGACCTTGATCGATGCCTTGCCGGAAGCCACCGGCGTGCCAAAATAGTATTTGGCCCGCACTTTGACATCGAAAGCAGAACCAAGCGCTGGCGGCTCCGCCGGAGTCTCCACCGTGACCTCGAATTCCGGCTTGCGGTATTCCTCGATCCGGAAAGTGATTTCCTGATCTGGTGTTCGGCTTGTTACTGGCTTTCCATTTTTGTCATGGATTTGAGCTATTCCATGTACACCTAGACAATACACACCCAGTTTTGCATCTGCCGGAATCTGATATTCCCCGGAAATTCCGTCGAAGGCATCAAAGACCTTGCGCGGCTGCGATTGATCCTTATCCAAAGGCTGCGTTTCGCCGGTCGGATCGCGCAGCCAGACTTTAGCGGCAGCTCCAATAAAGGGATTGAAAGTATCATACGGTTTAGCATCGCCTGCATATTCCGGTTTTTTCAGCCAAGCTTTATAGTACAGGGTTTGCCCCGGGCGGTATATTGGGCGGTCGGTAATAATGAACGTCCTTGTTGCCGGTTTTCTCAGACTCTTGTCAGGATAAAAAACGATATTATTTGCTGAACAGCATACAAAGGCAGGCTGGTCTTTCTTAATGTCAGCTGACGCAATCCATTGCATCTCGCCAAGATCACCTATAGATAATTCTGCTTCCTCTATAAAAATGCAACCTAGTGTATCGGTTTGTTTCCGGATTGTCTGTTTGATCAAACGACTCTTCCGGCTATTGTAATCCCAGTCCTGGCACCAGGCAAAGATTTCCACGTTGGCTTCCGCTACCGGTGCGCCGTTTCCGGCCTGCACCAGCTGCCAGAGCACTTCGTTTTGCAAGGGTTTCATCAGCAACTGGTATTGTTCGGCCAGCAGGGGGATTCGGCTGAGCTGCCCGCCTGGCAACTCCGCCACCAGCCAGTATGCTCCGGGGGAGGGAACCGCCACTTCAAAAGTAGTGATGCGGTCGCGGTAATTCGGCAGCGGTTCGAGGACAACGTCCCACTCGCGGACTTTCTCTTTGATATACTTCGAGCCATTTTTATCCAGCAGCCAAGAACCCAGATGCTCGAAGCGATAGTTCAGATCATGACGGTCGCCTTTGAGAATGCGTTTTTTGCATTCCTGCAGGATGCCCGGCATATCGAGGCGGTAGAGTTTCAAGTTGACCCGGGGCGCATTGCGAAACTGAAAATCCACGCGCAATGGCTTTCCAAAAACCTGTGCTTTGACCGATTGGAAGCAGCCGAGGTTGCCGGCAATCTGTTCGATGCGCTGATCCGCCATCTCGGGATCGAATTCGCGATGCCGCCGCCACCATTCGAGAGCTTTTTCGGGATGGAACCGGTTTTCATAGATCGTGGCCAAACGGGAAAAAATGTCTTTCCGGATATATACATCCGGCTGTTCTGCCAGTGCCTTATATTTCTTGATAAAGGAATAATCTTCCGGCAGCTGGAAGCGTTTTTGGCCATTGGCCAGTTGCGCAATAGTTTCGTCATCGCTTAAGTCCTCGAGCATCCGCAGACTGTTGCTGCGTTCGAGAGGATCCTCCTCGTCGTCGTCCCAATACCAATAGTGTTGCTGAAGCGTATGAACGCCATAGAGGTCATAACTGAAGTTGGCCAGCATCAGTTCCGCATGACGCAATCCATCAGCATTGACCTTACCGGCTTGTTGCAGCAGCCAGCGGAAGCGCTCGCCATCATTGGCAGACTGCTCAAAGGAGGCTGGTACCTGGTAAAAGATGGGATTCCCCTTTTCGTCCACCGGCGCACCGGAAATCTGAATCTCCGCATTGGCGGCGGATTCCCAGTCAGGCAGCTGATCGAGATCGCTCAAGGCCTGCAAGCGCCAGGCTCTGCCCGGCACCCCCCACAGGGCACCATGCAGAAAATCCGAACTGTGTGCGTGCAGAAAGGCTGCTGCGTAACCGAGCAGGAAAGATGTTTTTTCTTGGTCGGTTGCCATTTGCGTTTGCAGGAGTTTTCTGGCTTTTTCGAAATGCAGCAGGCTTTGCCGGCGATTGCGTTCCCGGATTTGCAGATGCGTGCCAGTCACCCGGTGCGTGCCGCGATAGAATTTTCCGTCATGCAAAACTCCGTAATCAGGCATGTCCAAAGCATATTCGGCAATCTGCCAGTGCAGCCACCAGTCTTCAGGAAAGCGTGCGGCGACTTCCGCCAGCAATGAATCAATGTCCGGAGTGCGCTGCAAATGCATCAGGCACTCCCGCGCAGCAGAAAAATCGCTCCAAAACAGTTTCTTGTCCACCTCCGGCGCCTTGATCAATTCCTGATACTTCTGCAGGGCTTCCGCATAATGCTCCTTTTTCTGCAAATCACGGGCTTCCTTGCGCATCGCATCACTCCGTTCCGTCTGACCGTACAAGAAAGTACTTCCAACAGCCAACATGAAACACAAAACCCATTTCATACGAAGGCCTCCTTTAAAAAGTGGCGCAACCGTCCCGGTTGCGATTGTTGTTGTACTATTTTTATGAAAGATTTTGGATAGTAATTACGCTGTGTCTGGTTTCTATGTCGCGCCCTTTCAGGGCTTTGCGGATGGGTGGGTGTCTCAACCCAGGGCGTTGCCCTGGGCTGGTATGTCATGCCCCTTCAGGGCTGATTCCAACATCGCCGATCAGCCGTTCGTGCAATGTCCATGAAAAAGAATAAAAACGCCCTGCAATTCCACCATTGCCGATTCGACCCACCCGCATCCCGCCTCTTGCAGGCGGGAGCGTTCGGGCGAGGGCGAACGAACACACATCACAACCGGGACGGTTGCGCCACTTTTTAAACCACGCGCAATCCCATCCGTCAGAGCAACAACCCCATAAAAAAATTTCGTGTCTTTTCGTGTCTTTTCGTTGTTAAAAAATCACTTTTGTTTGCTGGTTTTGATGGAGACATCCGATGGTGCAAACGTGACTTTGGTGTATGGTTCGACGCTTTCCGTCAGCCAGACATTGCCGCCGATGATCGAATGATGTCCGATCGTCACATTGCCGAGGATCGTCGCTCCGGCATAGATCGTAACATCGTTCTCGATATTCGGATGCCGTTTATTGCCTTTGATCAGTTTGCCACAAGCATCCTTGGGAAAGCTCAACGCGCCCAAGGTAACCCCCTGATAAATCTTGACATTATCTCCGATCACCGCAGTTTCACCAATCACCACACCGGTACCATGATCGATAAAAAAGCTTTTCCCGATGGTGGCGCCGGGGTTGATGTCGATTCCGGTAACCGTATGGGCATATTCGCTCATGATCCTGGGTATCAGCGGAATCTTGTTAACGTACAGGTTATGCGCAATGCGGTTGATGCAGATCGCCTTGAAACCCGGATAGGCCAGAATAATCTCATCCGGGGAAACCGTGGCCGGATCGCCATCCAGAGCCGCCTGCACATCCAGCAGAAGCAGTTCGCGGATTTCCGGCAGTTTGCGAAGCAACTCGAGCGTCGCATTCCTGGCAATCTGATGGCAGCTGTTTTCGCATTCTCCGGAGCAGCTCTGAATCCGGCAGCGATACGAGCAGGCGCGCTGAATCTGATCAATCATGCCACGATTGATCTCATCAAGCAAACCGCCTATCGTGAAAAACTGACTCGATGCAGAAAACGCATGACGCCCGGAGTAGCCCGGAAAAAGCACCTCGAGAATCATTTCCAGCAGCGAAATCACCACATCATGCTGGGGGATGCCATCCGACTCGTTAAAACTGATTCCCTTGCCGGTGCTGTAGGATTTGCACAATTCACGGGTGATTTCATGAAATACGTTCTCATCACAAAGCTTTTTGATCTGAGGTTCCATCGCTTTCCCCTTATTCCGAATCCTTTTCCGCGTTTTCCGCGTTTTCCGTGGTTAAAAAAGAATTTCTTACTCTGAATTCTTTTCCAGCATGATGGTCACCGGCCCGTCATTGACCAGGCTGACCTGCATTTCTGCACCAAAAATCCCCGTTTCGACAGCAACTCCGCCGGAGCGCAAACATTCGACAAAATATTCATAAAGCGGTTGCGAGACTTCCGGCCCTGCCGCTTCGACAAAGCTGGGGCGGCGCCCTCGGCGCGTATCCGCATACAGGGTAAACTGGCTGATGACCAGGATGCCGCCCTGAATATCCAGCAGAGAACGGTTCATCTTTCCTTCGTCATCCGAAAAAATCCGCAGATTAAGGCATTTTTCGGCCAAGAATGCGGCTTCGCTGCGGGTATCTCCGCTGCAAACTCCCAACAGAATCAGCAGTCCATTTCCGCAGGAACCAATAGTTTTGCCATCGACTTTGACGCTGGCTTCGGTAACTCTCTGAAGTAATGCTCTCATTGCTGCAATTCCTGCAATTTCTGTACGACCTCTTCCACTGGCAGCCCGATGACATTGCTGAGCAGGCCATGAATGCTTTCCACCAGCAAACTGCCATGTTCCTGAATGGCGTAGGCACCCGCCTTGTCCAACGGATTTACCAGACGGAAATAGGCGTCTATCTGATCAGCATCGAGTGTGTTGAAAGTAACCAGTGTCTTGCAACACCATGTATCTGCCGGTTGCCCATCTTGCACCAGGCTGACCCCAGTCAGGACTTCATGCGTCCGACCGGAAAGCTCTTGCAGCATCCGGTGGGCATCCGCAAGATCGGCAGGCTTGCCGAGCGTTTTTCCATCCAGCACCACCAGCGTATCTGCCCCAAGGACGAGCATGCCGGGATATTGCCTGGCCACTGCGACGGCCTTCAGCTCCGCCAGGCGCATAACCGAAGCTACCGGCTGTTCATCGGACGGCAACATCTCGTCAACCTCGGCGGGATGCACTTCAAAGGGAATGCCCGCTTCACGGAGAAGCTCCTGCCGCCGTGGCGAAGCAGAAGCCAAAATGATTTTCGCAAAACGCATTACCAATCCTCAGAACACGATAATTTCCGTGTATTCCGTGTATTCCGTGGTTAAAAACTCACACTTTACGCAAGCCTCTACTGCGTTGCTTGCGACGTTCGACGCCGAAATCCATTTTGCGCCGGGCGCGTTGCGCACCGGCAGCAGCTTTCCGTACGGCATTGGCATCCTCGAAGCGCTCACGTTCACGCAATTCCAGGCTAATCGGCAAGCCGGACTCCGGGAAAAAAGCATCACGGATCTGGTTTTCGAGGAATTGCAGATAATTGGCCGGACAGAGTTTTTTGCTGTTGACGAAGAGCAGGAACTTTGGTGGCGGGTTGTATTTCATGGTTCCGTAGAAGACTTTGAATCTGCGCGTCCCTTTTGCGGTCGGCGGATTGCGCAGCAGGGTGTCTTCGAGAAACTGGTTGAAAACCGAGGTTGGCACCATGACTTTCATCTGGTCGCGCACCCGCAGCAGATGATCAAAAATTCCTTTGAAATTATAACCATTCAATGCGGAAATGACCTGAACCGGGGCGTGATTCATAAAGGGCATATCCATCCGAATCCTGGCAATCAGCTCCGAGACTTTGCGTCCTTCTTTGGCCAGCAAGTCCCATTTGTTGGCCAGCATGATGCAGGGTTTTCGGGCATCAACGATCAGGCGGCCAATGCGCCGTTCCTGGGTTGTGCAAGGGTCCAAGGCATCCAGCAGGAACAAAACGATATCGCTGCGACGAATGGCCTGCTCGGTGCGGTTTGTACTGAAAAACTCGACAACTGTATCAATCTGTTTCTTGCGCCTCATTCCGGCAGTATCGACCAAAGTCACCGGCAATTCCTGATCGCCTTTGCGCAGAGTCACCGGAACGTCAATCGCGTCACGCGTAGTTCCGGCAATCTCGCTGACCATCACCCGCTCTTCGCCTAGAATCCGGTTTACCAGAGACGATTTGCCGACGTTGGGACGTCCGACAACGGCAATGCGCAGGCGTTTCTCCTCTTCTTCCGATTCGACTTTCGGCACATGTTTGATGACCACATCCATCAGATGGGTGATTCCCCAGGTATGGGTGCAGCTGGTCGGCTCGATTTCCTTAAAGCCCAGGCTGGCAAAAGTGCCGACAGCCATCTGGGCGACATCCTGATTGTCGGCCTTATTGGCGCAAATCACCACCGGCTTGCCGGACTTGCGCAAAAAATCCCCCACGACCTCATCTTGCGCGGTAATACCATCCTGGCAATTGACAACCCAGATCAGGACGGTGGCCTCCTCGACAATGCGGCTGACTTGTTCGCGGATCATCCCGTCAAACAAATCCACATTCTTCTCACCCTCGAGTGTCCCCAGACCGCCGGTATCTACCAGCAGGAAAGGTGTCCCGAAATGCTCCGAAGGCACCATGACACAATCACGGGTCACCCCGCTCTGCTCATGAACAATCGATATGCGCTGCCGTAAAATGGCGTTGAATAAAGCCGATTTGCCGACGTTGGGACGTCCGACAATGGCGATAATGGGAAGCTGCTGAGCCGACATATAATTTTTTCCTTAAAAAAGTGGCCTCAGTGAACCCGGGTAACTGAAAAATTCTTTTTAAACAACGAAATACCCGAAAGGACACGAAAAAATTTCATGGAAGTGGCTTTTTCTGCGCGAATGCGTCGTACTTGCCATGAAATTTTTTCGTGTCCATTAGTGTTTTTAGTTGTAAAAAATTGTCACCCAGCTTCACATTAACAAATTTACAGATACATGTTCGAGGCGCTTGAGGGTTTTCTCGCGTCCGAGCAATTCGAGCGTTTCGTAGATTCCCGCGCCGATGCCGATGCCGGTGACTGCCGCCCGAATAGGCTGATTCAGTTTGCCCTGAGCCAAGCCGACCGCATCCGTCACCGAATGAATGGCCTGCTCGATGTCGGCAGCGGTAAACGCATCGAGTTTACGGAAAGCATCCGGCAGCAGCCGCAACGCTTTCTGTACAACTTCATCCTTGAACTGCTTGGCGCAAAGCTTGTCATCATACGGCGGAATCTCGACGAAGAAGTATTCCCACTGTTCGACATCGACAAGGCGCTTCAAACGACTCTGCATGAAATCACAGACCTTCTGCCAGTAATCCTCCGGAATGCCACTGCCCCACGGCAACGCGGCAACATACGGGCGGCATGCCGCGCAGAATTCCGGCAGCGGCATCTCGGCAATGTAAGCACCGTTCAGATTCGTCATCTTGACAATATCCATCTGGGCGGAGGCATGCAGGCAACGCTCGAGGGTGAACGCCTCGATCAATTCCTCGCGAGTCATCTTTTCGCGGTCATCTCCAGGCGACCAGCCCAGAAGGCTCAGATAATTGAACAGAGTCTGCGGCAGAAAGCCCTTGTCGCGGAAATCTCCGACGAATGCATCGCCGTCGCGTTTGCTGTAGGGTTTTCCGGCGGCATTGACGATCATCGGCAGGTGTGCATAGACTGGCGGAACCGCGCCCAGGCAGCTGAACAGGAAAAGATGCCGAAACGTATTTTCGACATGATCATCACCACGGATGATATGAGTCACCCGCTGAGTGATGTCATCGACCACATTGGCCAGATGAAACACCGGGGTGCCGTCGCTGCGCACAATCACCAAGTCCTTCATGCTGTCCAACGGCTTGCTCATCAGCCCCTTGACCCGGTCGGCATAAGTCACCGCACGACGCGTAAATTCGAGCTTGCGTGCTTCCGGCAGCGTGAAAACCGCGTCCTGCTCGAGAATTGCCTGGATATGTTCATCGATGCGAAAGATGACTTTTCCGGCTTCATCGAGCACACGCAGATTTTTGAACCCAGCCAAGCAGCCACCGCCGGGTGCCTGTGTCCCTTTGGCTGAAACACAGGCAAAATTCAGCCCTTTGTTGCTGATCGTCAAAGGCACTTCTGGATGAATCTGCAATGTCGCCTCGCCTTGCTCGATGACTCCCTCGAGCTTCTCGGCATCCCAGGGAATTCTGAACAGGATCGCTTCTCCACCACCGCCTTTGCTGTCCCGGTAGGCATTGCCTTCATCGAGCAGTTTTTTTGCGGCGGCCAGATGTTTATCCAGCTGGGAAGTCTGATAGAGTGGTTCTTCGTCAAAATCGAGTTGCAGCCATTCCATCACTTCCAGCAGCGTGGCAATTGCCTGCGGCGTCGAACGTTCGAGGTCCGTATCCTCGATGCGCAGCAGAAATGTGCCCTTTTCATGCCTTGCAAAAAGCCAGTTGAAAATAGCCGCCCGAATATTGCCAATATGCACCTGCCCCGTCGGCGAAGGAGCAAAACGTACGCGAACACTCATATCATCCCTCTGATAAGCTGAAAAAGAAAACACTGAAGTAATTATTTTAATATACTGTCAAAAACGACTTTATGGAGACATGATAGATTTTCTATTGTGGACAGAGTGGACATTGTGGACGGGGTGGACGGGGTGGACGGGTAGCCCTGCACCCTGCACCCTGCACCCTGCACCCTGTCATTCAGCAGGAAAAGACTAAAGGCACCACACAACCGGGACGGTTGCGCCACTTTTTAAACGCCCCCTGACAAGTGACAAATGACAAATGACAAGTGACAAATGACCCCCTGCACCCTGCACCCTGCACCCTGCACCCTGCCCCCTGCACCCTGCACCCTGCACCCTTACTCAATAATGATACCGTAATTGAGCGATCAATAGGTCTTCTCCATCGACTTTATAGACCATGCGGTCGGTTGCGGTAATGCGTCTTGACCACCAGGATGACAGATTTCCTTTCAATGGTTCAGGCTTTCCGATACCCTCATAAGGCGTGCGTGCGGCGACCTTGATGAGTTCATTGATGCGTTTGAGAACTTTGCGGTCTGATGACTGCCAATAGAGATAATCAGACCAGGCCTCAGCTGAAAATTTAAGGATGCCCATGCAGCAGTGACTCCTGATTTTTCTCGATGGCATCGCCTTTTTCCAAGGTCTCGATCGAAGTCATCAAACGCTTGGCGTTTTTGGGACTTTTCAGTAAATACACCGTTTCAGCCCAAGATTCATAATCATCAAGATTCATCATCACAACCGCATCATTTTTCTTCTTGATGATGACCGGCACCCGGTCGCGGACGACCATGTTGATAGTCTCCGCCAACTCGGCACGAGCCGCAGTATAAGATAGCGTTTTCATCATAATCCTCCTGATTTGTTGTACAGGAATAATGTACATCCAAAACATATTTATGCCATGGAAAACAGAAGTTTTTTAACCACGAACCACACGAACAGGCACGAAATTTTTTATAGGGGTTGCTGCTTTGACAGATGAATCTGCCATTTTTTGGAAAGATCGAATATGAGGATTTCTTATGACTTTTATGCTTCCTTATGATTCTGATATGATGAAACTTGCAATATATCTGAAAAGTATTATCGTGGTAGGGTAACTCACAAAAAATCAAGTTTTTTGCGCATGAATAGCCTCGGCGACACTATAAGCATTCCCTAGAGGAGGTAGGGTTTTGACGTATGAGCCTGCTCCGGCAAAATTCTTGTGTGCCAAGGTCGGCTTTACGCAATTGCATCGGAGGCATCCAACGCCGGAGGCGTGGCACCATGAGTAACTAGGCGGAGCTGTGCGGAGCACTGCGGAGCCTGGGGCAAGAATCTCAAAAAATCGCAAGCCTTGGAGGCGACACTATAAGCATTCCCTGGAGGAGGAATATGAGTCACACCAAACTTTTGTCACATATCATTTTTCGCACAAAGCGAAGCAAAATGACAATCAACGCGGAACATGCCAAGGAGTTATACCGTTACATTTGGGGGATCATCAAGAACATGAATTGCATCTTGTTGCAAATCAACGGGATGCCAGATCATCTTCATCTGTTTGTCCAATATCCCCCCACGCTCGCCTTGTCCGATTTGGTGCGCGTCATCAAAGCCAATTCAAGTCAATGGGCAAAGAAATGCGGATATTTTCCGCTGTTCGAAGGCTGGGCTGCCGAATACGCCGCATTTTCTTATTCAGCACGCGACCGGCAAATGATCATCAACTATATCAAAAATCAGCAGGCTCACCATCAGCAAGTCTCATTTCAGGATGAAGTTCTACGACTGTACAAGGAATTTGGAATGGAAGACCGTTGCGCTTTCTTCTTTGCAGACCAATGAAAGTGCCGCCTCTCCGAGGCTCTGGTTTCGGGGGGGCCCTGACCCCAGGTTCCGCTTCGCTTCACCAGGGGTTACTCATGGTGCCGTCTCTCCGAGACTGGAAGGAATTTACCCATAAGCCACACGAAGGCTTGGCACAGAATAATGTCCGCAGCCAATTTTTTGTCCACGGAAAGCACGGAAGGCGCGGAAAATTTTGTAGGGTTGTTGCTTTGACGGATGAGCCTGCTCTGCCAAAATTCTTGTGTGCCAAGGTCGGCTTTGCGCAATTGCGTCGGAGGCATCCAACGCCGGAGGCGTGGCACCATGAGTAACCCCAGGCGGAGCTGTGCGGAGCACTGCGGAGCCTGGGGCAAGAATCTCAAAAAATCGCAAGCCTCGGAGAGGCGACACTATAAGCATTCCCTGGAGGAGGAATATGAGTCACACCAAACTTTTGTCACATATCATTTTTCGCACAAAACGAAGCAAAATGACAATCAACGCGGAACATGCCAATGAAAGTGCCGCCTCTCCGAGGCTCTGGTTTTCGGGGGGGCCCTGACCCCAGGTTCCGCTTCGCTTCACCAGGGGTTACTCATGGTGCCGTCTCTCCGAGACTGGAAGGCATTTTACCCATAAGCGCACGAAGGCTTGGCACGGAATAATGTCCGCAGCCAATTTTTTGTCCGCAGAAGGCGCGGAAAATTTTGTAGGGTTGTTGCTTTGACGGATGAGCCTGCTCTGCCAAAATTCTTGTGTGCCAAGGTCGGCTTTACGCAATTGCGCCGGAGGCATCCGACGCCGAAGGCGTGGTACCATGAGTAACCCCGTTATGAATCGGAGCGGAACCTGGGGCATGGCATTCCTCCTGCCCATCGAAGCCTCGGAGGTAGTAGCAATCACTGCCACCGCCCCTCGAGTTTTGGCAGAATTTATTATTGTTTGATTAGGGATTGGCCATCAAGCTTTGAAGGTATTTCATCGAGTAACTCTTGATAAATTCGTCATGAATTGACTCTGAAGCTCTGCGTAATTCCTCGAAATCGAATTCATGACGGATACTTTCATGGGGTGGAATTTCGGCAGTGAAGCTGATGGCGTTGAAAAGCGGGGTTTCGGGGGGGGATTTCACGACCGTCCTAATGGTTCTGCCAACGGGATTATGAATTTCAATGAAAGGCCGTTTCCCTGGAGTTTGCCCATCCACCACTAAAGTCATCTTCAAACTCAAGTCTTCAGCCGTAAACACATTTCCGCACCAGATTTGATTCTGGTTTTCAATGGGTTCTTGGAAATATACGGTATCCTTTCCGAGTTCAAAGGGGACAAAGCGAAAACTTGGACGAACTGTTGTAAAAATTGCAGCACAACCATTGTCCTGCAATCCGGAAACCGCAAACGGCATATCAATTCCGGCACCGGATTTTGGCCCGACTGAAAATCTCGAAGAATGATCATCCGCCTGGAAATGGATCAGCACTTTATCATCCCCCCGTCTGCCGCGGAGGATTTCCATCGGGAATTTTCCGCGAACGATATCAATCATGGTCTCGATGCGGGTAGGGTTGGCCTCGTTTCCGACAATCGAAAAAGTGGCAAAGGCATAATTGATTTTTTCCTTTTCCTTGTACAGCTTTCCTGGTTCGCCGATTCCAAAATTCAGTGTTCCTGAATTGTCAAAAGAATATTTCCATTCGCCATCGCTCAGGGGCACCAGCGCAATGTACCCGACCGGACTCTGCAAAACAGCGACATAAGCATCGGATGCCAGGGAACCGCGAATCGCTTTCCATTGGGATGGAGTAAATTCATCGAGGAAAAAGCCTTTTTGGGCATCCTTGCACATCAGGATCTTATCGGTATGTTTCACACTTTCCCGCGGCTCCATGTAAGTCGAGGCCAGCTTAACGGGAACAAAGGAATCATTGGACAGGCGGGTATCCTGCCTGAACGTGATC